>JAPPGV010000125.1:3263-5887 GCA_028821235.1 bacterium | reverse complement strand
ATTCTCACCGGTTGCGATCCTCCCCGGGGCCACTTGCCGGATGCTCCTCCTCTGCCTCGACACGAAGGTCGGGGAGCCAGTTCAGCCAGGGCGGCATGTACCAGTTGCGCTTGCCCAGCACTTCCATGCTGGCCGGTACCAGGACGGAGCGGACCAGCGTGGCGTCCAGTAGCACGGCCACCGCCAAACCGAAGCCCATGAGTTGGTTGATGATGGTCCGTCCCGTGGCGAAGGCGCCGAACACGACCACCATGATGAGGGCGGCGCCGGTGATGATCCCGGCGGTCGAACGGAGTCCGTACGCCACCGCCTCGGTGTTGTCACCCGTCTCGTCGTAGCGTTCGCGTATCCGGCTGAGCAGGAAGACGTGGTAGTCCATGGACAGCCCGAACAGGACGGCGAACAGGAAAAGCGGTATCCAGGCGTCGATCACCTCGGCCCGCTGGAATCCGAACAGGTCGATCGCGACTCCCTTCTGGAATACCAGCACCAGCAGCCCGTAGGTGGCGCCGACGGAGAGCAGGTTCATGATGATTGCCTTGAGCGGGATGACCAGGGACCGGAAGACCATCATCAGGATGACGAAGCTGAGGCCGAGCACGAGGGCGAAGACGATCGGTGTGTAGACCCTCACTATCCCGAAGAAGTCGGCGACCTCCGCGGTAAGACCACCCACGTAGACCTGGACGGGGGCCCCCTCGAACGCGGTCGGGATGATCTCGTCGCGGAGGACCGACATCAGTTCGGCGGCCTCCGTACTGCTCGGCTGACCCGGGTAGGGGAGGGACAGGAGCGTCAGATCCCCGGCCGCGTTCACCTCCCGGCTGGGGGGCACGGGGAACCTGGGATCGGCGATGAGGGCGCCCTGCAACTTGCCTATGGCAGCCGTCACGGCGGGATCGTCGGCGTCACCGTCCACGACTATCTCGGCCGGGCTGAGTACGCCGGCGGGGGTGACACTCCCCACGGCGAACTTCTCCTCGAGCAGCAGGAAGGCTTCCTTGGTCTGCGCGCCGTCGGGGAAGGTGTTGACATCATTGAGTCCCGTCCGCATGTCCAGGTAGAAGTAGGACAGGGCGAGCATCGGGATGGCGACAAGGAGGATGCTGATCACCGGGCGGCGCATCACGAGCCTCGTTACGTTCTCCCAGAAGCCCTCCTGGGAGGTGTCGGGGCTCTTGAGCGAGAACCTGGCCAGGAACCGAATCGGGAGAAGGTCCACTCTCGGACCGAGCAACGTCAGCACCGCCGGCAGCAGGGTCAGCGTCGCCAGCATGGCGAAGATCACCACCAGGATCGCCCCCAGCGCAAGAGATTGGTAGAAGGAGGCGGGGGTGATCAGCAGACCGACCAGGGCCAGCACGACGGTGGCGCCGCTGAAGATCACCGTCCGGCCCGCTGTCGCGGTGGCACGTCCTACCGCGTCACGCGCCGGCAGCCCGCGCGCCATCTCCTCCTTGAAGCGTGAGACGACCAGGAGCGAGTAGTCGATGCCGACCGCCAGGCCGATCATCACCACCATCAGCGTGACGAAGAAGACCAGCTGGAACTGCTGGCCGATGACGGCAACGGCCGCCAGGGCGAGGACGATGGCCACCACGGCCAGACCCAGCGGGAGCAACATGGCCACCACCGCGCCGAGGAGGACCAGCAGGATGAGGAGCGCTACCGGGACCCCGAACCGCTCGCCCCTCTCCAGGTCGTGAATCGCCAGTTCGTTGGTCTCGAAGGCAACGCTGGCGTCGCCCCCGATCAACACCCGGAAGCCTCCCACCCCGTTGGCTTCTTCGACGATGTGGATGACGTCACCGACGTCCACGGTGGCGTCCTGGGCGCTACCGGTCATTGCGAAGGCCATGATGGTGGTCTGGCGGTCACGGGAAACCAGCACCGGATTGCTGGAGACGTAGAAGTGATCCTGCAGGGCCACCACGTCGGGTCCCAGCCCTGTGATCTCGGCGGCAAGCGACTCCACCTTCGTTCGGAAGGCCGGGTCGTCCACGGTCATGGATGGGGACTCGACCACAACCAACTCTGCCAGCTGCCTGGGGCCTCGCAACCTGTCCTCGAGGAGCGCGGCGGCCTGCTCCGATTCGTAGCGCGAGGACAGCCGGAACTCGGTGGTGGTGGCGCTGTCCAGCAGCCGGTCGATCAGCCCGAGCGAGACCAGCACCAGCCCAACCCAAATACCGATGGTGACCAGCGGCCGGCGCGCCGAGAAGCGGGCGAGCGGTCCGAGCATCAGGTCTCTCCTCCTTGTCCGCCGTTTTCGGAAGAAATTGCTGGCAGATCCGTGACCCTAGGTCCCCCGGATGGCCGGATCAGGATGTTCGAGAACATCCTGATCCCACATTAGCGACGTTTCCGCTTCCAGCCGCGCTCGTCGGGCCTCATGCGGTCTGCGCGAACACGCGACGGACCCGGTGCCCGTATCCGTGTCCGGCACGGCGGCGACAGGCGACCGGGTGTCGTCAACCCGTGTTGCGCATGCCTGCCGCGATGCCGTTGATGGTCAGGAGGAGTCCGCGCCGGTATCTCTCGTGGTCTCCTGAACGGGATCGTTTCAGCAGTTCCACCTGCAGCACGTTCAGCGGGTCCAGGTAGGGGTCACGCACCGCCAGGGT
>JAPPGV010000125.1:0-3163 GCA_028821235.1 bacterium | reverse complement strand
CCGCTTCCCACCCCGTACCAACCGGGGACGATCTGGCGTGACTGGGTCCAGCCGAACACCCACGGAATGGCCCGGAGGTGGGTGACCCCGGCCGTCTGGTGTCGCTTGGCAGGCCGGGATCCGATGTTGAGCAGGCCGAGCTCCTCCACCGGTGTCGAGGTGGTGAAGTACTCGACCATGCCCGGGTCGTCGATGAACCGCCGGTAGGTCTCGTACGCGGCGGAGGACACGAGGCTCATGATCTCGTGCCATCGCCGTACGTCCTCTACAGCGTGGTGAGGGGCGCGGTGGGCCAAGGACGCCTCCACCAGGGCCGAGAGTGCCAGTTCGAGGTTCCGGTGGGCGAGTTCGGCCAGTCCGTACTTGTCGGCGATCACCTCGCCCTGCTCGGTGAGCTTGATGACGCCGTCCAGCGCTCCGTACGGCTGGCTGAGGATGGCGGCATGGGTGGGGCCGCCTCCCCGGCCGACGGACCCTCCCCGCCCGTGGAAGACGTCGATTCGTATCCCGGAGCGGCGGGAGATGTCGCGGATGGCCAGCAAGGCCTTGTGGATCTCCCATTGCGAGGTGGTGATCCCCCCGTCCTTGTTTGAGTCGGAATATCCGACCATGACTTCCTGGATCCCGCCGCGCAGATCCAGGAGCCGCCGGTAGGCGGGCACCTCCAGCAACTCCTCCAGGGTGGGACCGATCAGCCGCAGGTCGTCGATGGTCTCGAACAGCGGGACGAAGCCGAGGCGCGCCACGCCCCGGACCGGATCGACCAGGCCCACCTCGCGGGCCAGCATCATCGGGGCCAGCACGTCGTCCACTCCCCGGGCCATCGAGATGATGTAGGAGTCGATGACCTGATCGCCGTGCTCGTCCAGCAGGTTCCTCAGCAGGCCGAAGAGATCCAGTGTCTCGTCCCCGCCGGCTCCGGTACCGGGCGGCGCCACCGGCCGGGTGCCCGAGAGCTCGCGGGTCAGGAACCCGGTCCTGCCTTGCCGATCCAGGTCGCCGTAACCGGTGCCGAGATAGGAGGTGAGCGATGCGATTGCCCGGTGGTGGTGATCGGTGTGCTGGCGGATGTCGAGCGCGGCCAGATGGAAACCGATCATGGCCGCCAGCAGCCGGGTCCGCGCCAGCCGGCCGCGGGCCTGGAGGGTGCCTCGATTCTCCCGCAGGGAGGATTCGAGCACGGCGAGGTCGTCGAGGAGTTCACGCGGGGAGCGGTAGGCGCGCGGTCCGCCGTCGCGTGCCTCCACGAGGCGCTGGTGGACGATCGCCAGGCCCTGGCGGTAGGGCTCGCGGTCCTTGGTGGATTCCAGCGCATCGCGATACGACTCGCGGCGCCGTTCGATGAAGGCCGCCATCCCGTCCGATATCTCCGTGATGCGGGTGTTCGGGCTCAGTTCGCCGGCCAGACCCGCTACCTCCGAGATGAGAACCTCGAGGGCGGTCTGGCGCTGCTGTTCCACGACCGTGCGCGTCATCTGCGGTGTGACGTTGGGGTTTCCGTCCCGGTCGCCTCCCACCCATGAACCGAACCGGATCGGGCTGGCATCGGTGCTCAGCTCGCCGCCGATCAGATGCACCGCAGCGGCGATGTTGTCCAGCAGGCCCGGTATGGCCTCGCGGACGGTCTGTTCGAGGTAGTGGCGGACGAAGCGGGCTTCGTCGATCGGGTTCGGCTGCTGGTCGCGAAGCTCGTCGGTCTGCCAGATCGCCTCGATGAGTTCCTCCACCCGGCGGTCGACACGCGCCCGATCCGCCTCGGAGGTTCTCGGGTTGCTTCTGGTGGCGGTGGCGTCGGCGATCTCGCTGAGCTTCTCGAGGACGGTGCGGCGGGTGGCCTCGGTCGGATGGGCGGTGAAGACCGGCTTCAGCACCGTCCGGTGGATCAGAGCGACGGCTTCGGCGGCCGGTATTCCCGACTCGACCAGCGCGACGAGGCTCTCCTCGAATCCGCGTTCGAGCGTGTCCCCCTCGGCGTTCAGATCCTCGACCCGATGGACCTGCTCGGTCACGTTGGCGAGATGGAAGTAGACGGTGAAGGCTTTAGCCAGCTGGAGGGCCGTTTCGAGGTCCACCTCTCGAAGCAGCTCGGCGAGTTCGTGGGACACCTCGACCTGCGCCGACCGCAGCCGGCGGGACAGGGTCCGGACCCGTTCGACAGAGTGGAGTAGTTCCCGGCCGTGCTGGCGGACCAGCGTGTCGCCCAACTGGCGGCCGAGGCGCCGGATGTCGGCCCGCAGATCGGCGTCAGCCAACTCGGGAGAGGCCGTTCGTTGAGACGGTTCGGGTATGTCCCCGGTGGGTCTTGCTCTCGGTTTCATGCGCAGACGCTTGTAGCAGCCACCATTCTCGCAGTACAGGGAGCCGGCACGTCGCTCTCGTCCCTACGAACAGAGGGAGGGCGCCGACAAAGCGGCGCCCTCCGATAGTGCTCGTTTGTTGACGGTCGGACCTAGGCGGCGGCGGCGTTAGCCTCCGCGAGCCATGTATCAACCTGATCCTGGTTGTCGGCGATCCACTGGGTGACCAGCGAACCGAGATCCTCCCCGGCGTCCTGCTTCACGATCTGTTGCGAGACGTCGACGACGTTGAGCTGCACGATCTCGAGCAGCTTGGCCGCGGCCGGGTTGTTGGCCAGGAAGTCATGGCGGGCCGAGGCGATGACGTCAGCGGCCACCCAACCGATCTCGCACACTCCATCATCGGCTGCGCTCGGGCAGGACTCGGCGCTGATGGCGGACGTGGTGCCGGGTCGCTGGTCCCACTCCGCGCCGCCTTCGCGGCCGAGCGGATTGGAGTCGTCGATCGGGTTCACGACCCCTACCCATACCACGTTGTCGCCTGGACGCAGAGCCGTGATGTACGAACTCGGGGTCCATGTATAGGCGACCATGGGCTCGCCGGCGTCGGCCTTGGCCGTCGCCTCGGCGAACATGGCGTCGTAGCCGGCCAGAACCTGCTCGATGTTCTCCCATCCGGAGAAGGCGATCTGGCTCTGGATGATGTCGTCACAGGTCCAACTCTCCGGACATCCGTAGATATCGGCTATGCCGTTACCCGGATTGGCGTCCTGGGCGTCGTAGGCTGCGATCGCATCGGGGTTGTTGTTCAGATCGTCGAGAGTGGCGATCCCGTACTCCTCGGCGAACGACTTGGTCATCAGGTA
>JAPPGV010000124.1 GCA_028821235.1 bacterium | reverse complement strand
TGGTGGGGTCCAGCGGTTCTACAGTCGATGGGCTTGGTGGTTATGATGAACGTGATCGCGTTGGCAAGTCGGGCTAGCCGGTGTGGGGTGCTTCGGTCGGTGTTGCGGCGTAGCTGCCCATAGTTTGCGCTTGACGCGAGCACCGAAGCGCTCCATCGGTTACAACCGGTCCTGGCCAGCGTGCTCTTCCACACCGGCCCGCGGTGTTCCGACTCGCCGACCGCATCCGCGCGGTCCCCGTAAGCGCCATGTGGAGTTGACCCGGAACGCATGGCCGCTTAAGCCTTCGATCGGTACCGGTATCAGGTGGAGGCATCGGTGTGCCTACGGCGGGTACTCCTGATCCGTTGCTGTAGTTCGGATGACACTCGGGTGAGGTGATCGGCTATCCACTGCTCAGCCCTCGCGGAGTCGCCAGAACGGATGGCATCGACGATCACGCTATGCGCCAAATGATGCTTGGGCACCACTCTGAGACCCAGCCAGTAGCGACCTACGTTGGCACGGAGTCGTGACACGATGTCAGCGGTGAGGGGACAGCCGGCGATGGCGTATATACGCTGGTAGAACCGCTCAGTGAGCCTGGCGGCCCGGTCGCCGTCCCCCGAAGCGTCCATCTCGCGAGCGAGGTCGGCCAACTCTCCGGTTTCGGGCGTCGTGATACGCCGCAGTGCTTTGCGCAACGCGAAGGTCTCCAACAGGATGCGAAGCTGGTAAGTCTCTTGGATCTCGGCGGGTTCAAGGATGCGCACAGTCGCTCCACGATGAGGGACGAGCGTCACCAACCCCTCTTGTTCGAGCGCCCGCAAAGCGCCAATGACCGGAACCCGTGACACCATCAGATCCTCGGCCAGACGCTGCTGGCGCAGCCGCTCGCCGGGCTGGAACACTCCCGTCAGTATCGCGTCCCGGAGGGCCGCCGTCGCCGCCGCCTCCACAGTCGTGTACCGAGAGTGAGCACGAGCCGCTAAGCCAGCAAGGGTCCCCGCCGCGTGATCTTCCGCCAAGCCCAAACCAACCCCTCCACCGACGCCGTGGCTATCCGCACTCTCGCCAATGCTACCCGCTGTCGACACGGGTGAACCGGACGGCCACTCGTGGCCTTCACACGGGCACCGGTGTCCGTTCGTGCCTCAGGCCGGCTCGCGGATCACGATGGTGCCAGCCATCCGATCGTGAAGCGGTCGACGGTCCGGGTCGAATCTAGCGGAGACGAAGTAGATCAGCAGCACGAGGGCCAGCGTTGATCACCCATCGCTGGTGTCGCCAGTTGCTGCAAGCGAATCGCGTCCGGACTGCGACCTAGCCGCGTAGGGGCTCCGGATGCTCATCGAATCACTCGGAGACGGCCGGGAAGCACTCGGAGACAACCGGTGCCGACATGTTACCTCGTTAATACCTCGGCTTGTGCCAGTCGTAGGTAGGCCAATCCAGATCATCAACAACCTCCGCGTCTATCAGCGGATCACCGGCCTCAAGACAGGCCACCATCGCAGCGAGAGCCGCCTCATAGTCGACCACCGTGAACCGCTCCCGATCATACGGCCACGATATAGGCGACAGCCCAATCTATACCACACTGCGAGACGACCTATCGAACACATCACGGCCAGCTAACGGTGTCGGCAGGGCGACTATCACCTGATGTTGACACTCCGGGCCACCTAGCAGTCCGGCAGGCGTAGCGGACACTGCCACCTCGATACGATGGCCGACATCCACCACCCTTGTCTTAACCCAGTGTGTCTGGGTTACAGATCTGCAACCTGAGCCGCAGCCTCAAGTCGTCCCCGGAGACCTCGGCGGAGTCCACGTCCACCTCAGCCGAACAGCCCGCGAGCAGACCCACCGAACCCGGGAAGCACTACCAGCCTCCACAACCAGCGCACTATTGCCCCGACTATGGAGCGCCAAAACCGGGCGGCGATCATCCGCTTCCCGAACCTCGGTCAACTCGCCCTACCTTCAACGATGCCTACCGGCCGCAGGATGGCGGATCCGGTTGGAGGCACCCGAACCGGCGCGCCCGACCCTCTCGGACTGTAGGCCGTGGCCACGGTCGAAGCGATCGGGTCCGTGGTCATCCGAGCCGATGAGTGACTCCGAACTCGGCCCTATGTGCGCGCCCGGCCGTTCCGGTCCGGTGCCGGAAGCGGAGGCCCTCCCCGTCCTTCCCCTTGGAAGACTGGTCCGTGATCCAGGCACGAACCCTTGCGAGGACTTCCTTAGCCCACCTGAACTCGGTCGACCACAGGAGCAAACCCCCGACCAGAAGCGCGGTGCCCGGAATGACGGGGAGGGCGAAGCCGGCCACAGCTAGAAGGACCATCAGCCCTCCGGCGATCGCCACGAACACCCTCCGGATCACCTGGATCATGAGCAACCTCCGCCTATCGGATACGTACCCTTCACACGCTAGACAAGCAGTCACGGAACAACGGGCTTGAAACAGCCCAGAATCCGGCACATGACGAATTGTGTACAAAGTACAAACCGGGGGGATTGCACATCGCATACAATCTCGGCGGAGCTGTCGTTAACGAGGGTACCGGCCCCGCGGGGGCTAGGCGGCCCGGGCCTCTGAGAGGACTTCGGCCTGTTGTAGGACGGTTTGGGTGGCCTTTTCCTGCTTTGTCGGATGGGTAGCCATACTTGCGGAGGGTGCGCTTGACCAGAACGCGGCGGCGGGCGGGTACGTCTTCCCGCAAGGTCCGGTCGATGGTCAGTTGTCGCGGACCTTCTCGACCAGCTCTTGAGCAATGGTTCGCAGGACCTGATCGTGGAGGATGGCTACGGCGCTGTCGTTGGTTTCCAGAGCGTCGTAGAAGGCCATATTTGTCCTCGGTGCGTCCGAGCTTCTCGCCTTGAGCGTTGGCCTCACGCATCTCTTTGACCAGCTGGATCAGTTCTTCGATCACCTGGGAGGCCTCGATGACTCGGTTCTCGTAGTGGCGCAGGGTGCGTTCCAGCATCTCGGAGAACGATCGGGCTTGCACGACGTTCTTGCGACGCCGGGTCGCCGTGACGGCATCCACTCCGTCTTGGCGGGCCCGGTTAGGACCGGCTGGTATGGCGGTTAGGGTGTTCCTGTTTTGCGACGTTTGACACGGATAGGGGCGGCGTGGGCGCTGGTTGCTGTGTTGGTTGCTGGATGCGTGACGAGTCCTGCCGCTGAGGATCGGCTGATGATCGGGCTGGTCACCAAGACCGACGCGAACCCGTTCTTCGTGACGATGCGAGACGCCGCGCTCCGCCGAGCCGAAGAGGCGGGTGTCGAGTTGCGCGCTGTGGCCGGCAGCTACGACGGGGACTGGGAGACGCAGGTCGAAGCGATCGAGAGTCTGGTCGCCAGCGGCGCTGCCGGTATTCTCATCACGCCTTCGGATCCGGCCGCTCTGATCGACACAGTGAGAAGGGCGCGAGAGGCTGGTGTATTGGTCATCGCGCTTGACACCCTCTTCGACCCGCCGGACTCTGTTGACGCCACCTTCGCCACGGACAACTTCAGGGCTGGTGAGTTGATAGGCGCATGGGCGCGGGCGAGGACCGATGTGTCGGTACCTGCGGTCAGGATCGTTACGCTGGACGGGTCCGAGGCCCGGATCACGTTGGATGTTATGCGCAACCAGGGCTTCCTGAGCGGCTTCGGTGTCGACATCAGAGACCCCACCACGATGTACGACGAAGACGATCCTCGTATCGTAGGGCGCGCTGTCACCATGGGCACGGCAGCCGGAGGGCGCTCCGCTATGGAAGATCTGATACGGCAAGATCCAGAAGTCAACGTCGTGTACACGGTCAACGAGCCCGCCGCAGCCGGCGCGTTCTTGGCGCTGGAAGACGCAGGCAAGGAGAACCACGTCCTGATCGTTTCTATCGACGGGAGCTGTGAGGGAGTAGGCCGTGTCGCCACAGGCGAGATCGACGCCACATCGATGCAGTATCCCCACAAAATGGCGACCCTCGGAGTTGACGCGATCGTCGAATACTCCAAAACAGGCAGGACACCGGAGAACACCCCCGGCCTGGACTTCCACGACACAGGCGTGACCCTGGTCACCCAACACCCGACCCCCGGAGTCCCGTCGATCACAGTCGAACAGGCACTGAACGAATGCTGGGCCTAGCCCCCACTGCCACGGCGCCCCCAAAGTAAGGAACCATTAAACCCGCCATAAGCAGCCCCGATTCCCCGATGAGGTACAGTTATCGGTAAGGACGCAGCGAGATGGATGGCGGTATTGCTCGCGTTGGTGATGCTGCTCGGAGCGGCCGCCACCGCCGGGGTGTCTACGCCCACGGAGGCGCAACAAAGACGGGAGCGCGGCGCGGGATTGTGCGACACGTCTGGGGTGGAGTAGTTCACCGACGTAGGCGCTGCTGATTATGGCGCCAATTGCTTGTTGCGCATGAGGGCGCTGGGGTTGTCGGTCGGCAGAGGCGAAGACTCATCCGGCCTTGATCGCGAGTTGAACCGTGGGCAGTTGGCGTCGTTCCTGGTGCGGCTCTGGCGAGACGTGTTAGGACAGGAGTGCCCGTCGGGAGTGGTGTCTCCGTTCACCGGCATCGCCCCCGACTCAACCAACGCCAAGGACATTAATTGCCTGTACGGACTGGGCGTCGCGTCGGGCGTTAGCGCCGACACCTACGGACCTGGCGACTCCGCTGAAGGCGTTTGAGATCTCGCGGTTCTTGTACCGGACAATGTGTTGTACCGCAAACATCATGAGGAGGGCGGTCATGCTTGTCCGGAGTGGGGCGGGTCGGAGCTGTTCCGTGCTGTGGAGTGTCTGGTAGCGTTGCGGGTGGTACCTACCGCTGTTGAAGCTTCGGCGGCTGCGGCTGTTACGCGCGCTCAGATGGGCGTTTACGTAATCGGGCTGTACAACCTGGCGGGTAAGGGATTGCCCGTTACGCCTCCGAAACTGGGCGCTCCCACAAAGCCCATTCTCGTGAGCGGTCGGCGGTGCGCCTCGGCTACAGAGTCGGTTGGGGTAATGACAAGGATTTGTGGGCTGCGGACTCTGACGGCAGCGACCCGGTACAGATCACCACCTCCGATGGCTCGGTTGTCACATGGTCTCCTGATGGTGCCCGGCTCGCGTACCACGTCTGGTCTGGCACTGATGAGGGTCTGTGGGTTGTGAATGCTGACGGCGGCGACCGCCGACGGATCACGACTACAGACAGCTGGTTCGAAGGGTGGTCTCCTGATAGCACCCGGCTCAGGTACCGCGTCTGGTTGGTGATGATGCGGGTGTTTGGGTTTCGGGTACAAACGGGACCAACCCAATCCAGATCACGGACGAAGGCCAGACCTTAATCGGGTGGTCACCGGTGCCTGTCCGAGATTGAAACTCAACCACCGGGTCGGAGGAGTGGTGACGATCCATCAGCGAGCCGACAACCCGCCGGCTACCGCCACATGCAGCCGGATCAAGTCGGTAACACCCCCGGTCATCCGATCCCGACCGCTTCGACCTGTGCTTCCCGATCACGACTAGGACGATCACCTGGGCCACAGTTGGCCGCGAACGCTCCTAGGAGGACGGCCATCCTCCTCATCCGTTTGATGGGTCCGGTTTGAGCAGCACTTGCAGTCTCGAGGTCATTGCGGTCGGTTGTAAACTCGGTCCCACACATCAGAACGGTGTTCCCCGGCCGGATGATCAGCCGGACCACTCCGCGAAGGCCACCGCGATCGCCGCGATGAACCAGCAGGGCCTGGCCCGCATGATTCCACACCCTCAGGTGTCTACGATCTCTGAGTTTTCTGGTGGTGAGTCCCGTCCCTTGGACTCAGTGGTTGGGTAGCCATCAGCTACGGCTCACCCTGGGGACTTGGCGGCTCCGGGTCGTCCAGACCTAGCCACCGACTGACGGCGAAGAGCCACACCGCTAGCAGTATGACCACGATGATGAGGGCAAAGAGCCATGGCGCTGGCGCCCAGATCGCCGTGATGAGGGCGACTACCGCCGCGGGTACCATAACGCGAGTTAGCGGCCTG
Organism: bacterium; assembly: GCA_028821235.1. Taxonomy (NCBI): domain Bacteria; species bacterium. The sequence goes on along the minus strand of JAPPGV010000124.1, from coordinate 1,113 downwards.
TAGATGGTGGGCATTCGGTCGTAGTCCGCCAGGGTCCGCATCTTGAGGATCAGCGCGAGAAGGCCCAAGGCCACTGACCCGGCTAGGAGCCAGGCAGTGGCAGAGGGCGTATGTTCGTAGCCGGCGTGCTCTATCAGGCTCACCATCGCGGCGCCTGCCGCCGCGATCGAGGAGGTGACGGGGAAGTGCAAGAACATCCACCGCGTCCGGGTCGGTCCCCTGTCGATCGGTAGTCGACGGCCGACGAAGTCGAAGTACGTCCACCAGTAGGCGAAGCCGACACACAAACCGATCATCCCGGTGGCGATGGAACGTGTGTTGTGTTCGGCCTCGGACAGGCCATCGACAACGCCGACCACCACCTCTCCTAGGACGATGATGACGAACAGGCCGAAGCGCTCAACCATGGAGTCGGTGGCGCGGATGCCCGCTTCCAGAGCCTCGGAGCGACCAAGCCACACTCCGGATGCGAACCACAGGAGAACCAGGAAGACCCAAATGGCGACCCGGGCGTCGACGGGGACGACCGCGCTGATGATCATCAACCCGATAGACACCATCATGCCCGTGAGATAGCGGCGGGTGACGTCCATGAACTCCTCGGTATCTTGGCGGCGTACCGAGAACCAGAGCCACCACAGCACCGCCTGATGAAGGACGTAGACGATGGCGAACTGCCTCCCGGAGTTTCCGGCAGCCTCGTCGGCGAACACCGCCAGCATCGCCAGCAGCAGCATCTGGACGAACACGAACGCTCGGGTCCGTCCGTCCTCACGCCCGTGCAGCTCGTGGTACAGGGTTCCGTTCGCCCAGGCCATCCAGATGAGCCCGAAGACAACCACGAACTCTCCGACGCTCCGCCAGGTGATGTCGCCGGCCAGGGTATGCGCGACTCTCGCGATGACCACGACGTAGACCAGGTCGTAAAAGAGCTCGAGGAAACTGACGGTGCGGTCCTCGATCATGTCACCGTGGGCACGTGGAGGTAACCAGAGGCGGCGACGGAACTCCGCGAAGATCGAGTCAGACAACGCGTCCTACTCTCGTAGGATTATCTGCGGCTGGCTTCATACCCGTCCGGCCCGGTTAGGTCTTGGGGAAGTTGTACCGGAA
>JAPPGV010000123.1 GCA_028821235.1 bacterium | reverse complement strand
GTGCAGTGCTCGATGGTCCGCCCGGCGCCCAGCGGCTCGAGCAGGATGAGGAACACGTGGTTCGGCAGCACGGCGAGCAGGACGTTGGGGAACACGGCGACGAACCTACCGCTGGCGGCGTCGGATGCACCCAGACCGGTAGCCGGAGGTAATACCACCCAGTCCTCGTGCTGGTCGCTCGAGACCGGCGTAGTGGTCTGCCCGCAGTACATCCCGGGACCCTGGTAGCGGTAGTGGTCCTTGACGCGTGACACCTTGGCCAGCTTCGGGTGCACCCACGGCAGGTGGTAGTACTCCGCGAAGTTCTCGACGAGGAGTTTCCAGTTGGCTCCGACATCGAACGTGGCGGTCGTCCCTTCAAGGTCGGCCAGCCGCCACTCGTCCAGGCGATAACCGGACAACCGCTCGCTCAGATCGCCGAGCCATACATGGAGGGGCGGCGTCTCCTCGTCGAGGCAGACGAAGACGATGGGACCCCAGGTGTCCACGCGTATGGGCACGAGGCGCCAGTCGGCGGGGTCGAAGTCCGACGGGGGTGAGGCCTCGAAGAGCGGCGCCGCCACCAGCCGGCCTTCGGTCGAGTAACTCCAGCGATGATACGGGCACCTGATGACGCCCGGGATGTCGCAGTCGGCATCGGCCAGCTCGGTCCCCCGGTGACGGCAGGTGTTCAGGAACCCGCGCAACCGATCCCCGGACCGGGTCAGCAGCACCGACTTCCCGGCGACGGACCGCACGAGAAGCCGTCCCGGCCGGGACAGTTCGTCGGCGAGGGCCACGCCGGTCCACGCCCGACCGAACAGCCGGGCCTGCTCGTCAGCGTAGAAGGCCTCGTCCGCGTACGCGACCGGCGACAGCCCGATAGCCGACCACACCTTCGGCCGGATGCCGGCCCAGAATCCCGGCAGGCGCCACGGCGTCGCAGCGGTAGGTGTTGTCGCCATCCGACGATTTTACTGGCGCGAGCGAGCGGGTCCACCCATGCCGAGCCGGTTGCGCCTCGATCTCGGTGGTGTCGTATGAGAAGGAACGGTGAGGAGCATCCCGAGGAGGAATCTCACCGCGCGGCCTTCCCGGTCGCGGAGTGCGGCTGGTTCGATCCGGCTCAGCCGAGGTCGAAGTCGACTCGCTCCAAACTGCCGGTGAACGGGAACTCCCCCTCGTAGGTGTTACTTACCGGGGACAGCGTGTCGGCGCCCACGCTGAGGGATCCCCACGAGATCATCCCGCGGGCCATAGAGGTCATCTCGATCTCGCCGAGATTCCGGCCGTCGGCTTCCAGGCGACCGACGCCCCGGTAGTCCCCGGTCCTCTCGAACGCGAAGGACAGCTCGATCGCCCCTGGCATCACCGGGCCGGACGAGGCGAGCGTCTGTCGATCGCCCAGATAGCAGTACTCGAACACGAGATGCCCGGCGGCCAGGTACAGGACGTAGCCGCCGCTCACGTCGCCCACCGCCACCAGCACCCCCTCTTCGGCGGCGTCCAGCGGGGCGACCCGGGCCGTGATCCTGAAGTCCCGGTTGAACACCAGGGGGGTGGCGGCGCCAGGCACCCGGCTCGAACCCCCCAGGTATGAGAACGTATCCCTCGCCCTCGGGGTCCCTGGGGGCGTGAAGGTCGAGGCCCGCACCGCCAGGTAGCGGTCGTCGAGCGGGAACACCGAGTATCGGGCCGCCTCCTCGGACCACTGCCCCACCAGGTCAGCCAGCTTCTCGGGGTGCTCCGCGGCCACATCCTTGCACTCGGAGAAGTCGGAGTCGATGTGGTACAGCTCCCACGGATCGTCCTCGAAGGGCTCGTTCCGCCGGTGCCTCGTGAGGGCCTTCCAGCCGTCCTCCCACATGGCCCGGTGGCCGATCATCTCGAAGTACTGCCGATCGCGGGGAGCGGGGGCGGCCGGGTCGTCCAGCAGGTCACGGATGCTGGCGCCGTGGTAGGGCATCTGGTCCACTCCCTTGTAGGAGGCCTCCGGCGCCACGTCCACGAGATCCAGGATGGTGGGGGCGATGTCGATGGCATGGACGAACCGGGTGCGCACCCCGCCGTTGCCGGCCACCCCATCCGGCCAGGAGACGATCAGCGGCGTCCGCACCCCGCCCGCGTAGGTGTTCTGCTTGTACCAGCGCAAGGGCGTGTTGGCGGCCTGGGCCCATCCCCACGGGATGTTGGTCTGGGAATGCGGGCCGCCGATGGTGTCGAACCGCTCCATGTTGAACTCCACGGTGCAGAACCGGTCCTCCTCGTAGGTCACGATGTCGGCGCCGCCGTCAGGCCCGCCCTCCTGGCTGGCGCCGTTGTCGGAGAGGACCACCACGATCGTGTTGTCGAGCCTCTCGATCGAGTCGAGGAAGTCGAATAACCGTCCCATCTGGGCGTCGGTGTGGTCCAGCATGGCCGCGTAGGCCTCCTGGAACCGGGCGAAGAGCTTCTGTTGGTCGGGACTCAGGTTGTCCCACTCCTGCACCCCGGGGTTGAGCGGCGCGAGGGCGGCGTCCTCGGGCACGATCCCGAGCTCCTTCTGGTGGGCGAAACGGCGCTGGCGGATCACGTCCCAGCCCTCGTCGTAGCGCCCCCGGTACTTGTCCAGGTAATCCTGGGGCGCCTGGTGGGGACAGTGCGCCGTCCCGAAGGCCACGTAGAGGAAGAACGGCTGCTCGGGCTTGACCGAGACCTGGTCGCGGACGTAGGAGATGGCGTGGTCCACCAGGTCCTCGGTCAGGTGGTAGCCGTCCTCGGGCCTGCCCGGCGGCTCGACCCGGTGGTTGTCCTCGACCACGTCCGGGTAGAAATGGTCGGTCAGCGCGTCGAGGAACCCGTAGTACCGGCCGAATCCCCGACCGAGCGGCCACTCGTCGTAGGGACCGGCCGCGGTGGTCTCCTCGAGCGGCGCCAGGTGCCACTTGCCGATCGCCATGGTGGCGTACCCGGCGCCCTGCAACACCTCGGCGACGGTTCCGGCCGAGCGGGTCACCCTCCCCCGGTGTCCGGGGAATCCCGAGTCGACGTTCGACAGGTAGGCCATCCCCACGCTGTGGTGGTTGCGCCCGGTGAGCACGCAGGCGCGGGTCGGCGAGCACAAAGGGGTGACGTTGAAGTCGTTGAAGCGCAGTCCCCGCTCCGCCAGCGCGTCCATTACCGGGGTCTCCACCTCGGCCCCGTAGCATCCGAGACCGGCGAAACCGACATCGTCCAGCACCACCAGCACGACATCGGACTTGCCACGGGCATCGTTCGCCATCGGCGGCCACCATGGGGCCGACTCCCGGAAGTCGGGCCCGATCACACCCTCGAAATCCGGTTCCGGGTATTGCGGCGCTCCCTGCGCTCCGCGCCCGGGCGTTCCGCTCGAATCAGTGCTGGAACCCATCGACCTTCCTGGCCTTTGCCGACGGCGGTAACCATACTCGTGCCCATGA
>JAPPGV010000122.1 GCA_028821235.1 bacterium | reverse complement strand
ACGGGTCGTCCTCGGTGATGTGTGGCTTGATCGCCTCCGAGTCGAGTATCACCGCCACCTGCGCCCGGATCTGGTTCTCGATGATCGGCGACGGATTCTCGAGCGTGACGCGGATGGTGTAGTCGTCGATCTTCTCCACCTGGTCGGTTGACATCACCCCGTAGGAATTCGAGTTGAACATCGTGCTCGCCTTGGCACAGAACGCTCGCTCGTAGAACCACAGGAAGTCGTCTGCCGTCATCGGGTTACCGGTTGTCGGGAAGGTGACCCCTTGCCGGATATGCATGGTCACCGTTCGACCGCCGTCCGAGTACTCGATCCGCTCCACTGCGCGGCCGATCCGCTTCGAGATGTTGGCCTTGGCGAAGGCGCCCACCTCACCCTCAGGCGGCTCGTAGAAGAGGAACTGCGCGTAGATGTTCTTCAGCGTCATGTTCGTGAGCGTGTTCTGCCCGAAGATGGGATCGATCGACGGTAGGTCGCCCGAGACCGCTATCCGCAGCGTGTGGACTTCTTCCTCCATCGCCGCCTCGGTGGTCGGCGTCGGCTCCGCAGCGCTCGTCGTCTCCGGCGCCGCCGCGGTCGTCTCGGGTGCGGCGGCCGTCGTCGCCGGTGCCGCGGCCGTCGTCGCCGGAGCGTCGGCGGTTTCGGTCTCAGCACCGCATGCGCTGAACAGGAGGCCGAGTACCACCGCCAGACCGACCACCAACCTTGTTCTTCTCTGCCTCTCCATGGCTACTCTCCTCCCTTGGTCAGATCTCCGTCTGACCGTTCGTAGTGTCTTGCGGCTCGTACCTACATTCGCGGCGCGGCGTCCTTCCTGCGCATGACCAGGCGGTGGGACGTACCCGGACCGCCACGGCCAACGGCCCCGACCAGAACCCGGGGCGCCCACGCGGTGAACCTCGACATCGCATGCTCGCCGAATCTCATCGGGGATGCGTCCCATGATCGGGGAAGGAGCGGCAGCCCGCCCGGGCGACAACTCCTTTCGACAGGGGTGTCAAACCCGAGCATGGTGAGGAAGAGGAATATCCCGGTTACCGAAAGCTTTGTTCCCACCCTCTCGGAGCGCCATCGACCTGTCGGCAACGCCAGTGGAGGCTAGGGGGACCCGCGAACCGGTAAAGGGCATGCTCCACGGTTGTGAGGACGGATCGGCGAAAATCTCACCGATGTCGGTCGCAACATTGTGACGTACGTCGATCTCCGAACCCATTTGTGAACCATACACAGGGGGTTTGCAACGTGTCAACAGGTCACAGCTAACAGACCAGCCGGTCCTGCCACGAGCTATCGGGCCGGATCGGGCTCGTTACCCACCCGATCGGAGGCGCCATTCCACACCCTCGGCCGGCGTTGCTCCAGACGCACCGCCGAAGTCCTGAGGAGCGAGCAGCATGGCGCGACTTGATGCGCGGTTAGGTGCTCACCTTTCAGTCGCGTGAGAAACCCGGCTGTCAAGCCGACGCTCTGTTAAGCCGGGGCTGGTTCGATAACGCCGTTGGCGATGTCGAGCAGCCAGCGCCGGTACTCGAGTGTCCCGAGGTCGGCGCCTCTCACATGCATCTCTGCGGCCAGGTCGGCGGGGAGCTCCTCGGGGCGCTGGGACTCGACGATGGGGCGGTCCTGATCGGTGACCATCTGGGCGAAGGCCCTGAAGTCGTCATCGGAACCGGGATAGTTGCGTCCCACGTAGGTGAAGCAGCGGGTTCGCTTCCGGTGCACGGGCGCCACCGCCACCCAGAGCACGTAGTCCTCCACCGGCCCGGCGCTGCTGTTCAGCTTCATCGCATTGGGCAGGAACACCCGGTAGCGCTTCCAGGCATCGTAGGTCTCCGCGGCGCCCGACTCGGGGTTGTTCTTGACGTTGTCGGTGAACTCTACGAAGGGACCGGCGAGGAACCGGAGCTCTCCCCCGACCTTGTCCACGTCGTAGTCCTCGATCCGGGGTTGGCTGCTGTCCCCCAGGATGCCGTCGTGAACCCAGGCGAAGTGGGAGAAGTCGAAGTAGTTCTCCAGGCGCCGGGGCAGGGAGCAATTCCACTCGTAGATGTCGAGATGCAGGAATTGGTAGCTCGGGTCGTCGATCTCGGGAATGGCCGGCGGCGGGAACTTGGGATCACCGAGCGTGGTGTAGATCAGGCCCGACACCTCGACCGTCGGGAACGACGGCACCCGGATGTTCCGGAAGGCGGGCGAGAG
>JAPPGV010000121.1 GCA_028821235.1 bacterium | reverse complement strand
CTATCCACCCACCAACCCACCAGACCCTACCGGTGGATTCAGGCTAAGAGGGTGCGCCGATAGGTTGGTCCTGCGAGGCCGTCACGCCCGATCATCCGGGCCTGCCAGGCCTTGGCTACCCGCCCGTCGGCGCACCCCTCTGGTCGGGTGCGGTGTGGGCCCGGTGCCCGGACAAGGGGGTTGAACGCGTCACAGACCCGCCGCATAATGGCCGGCAGTCACAAACACCACCGGTTTCCTGCTGTTCGACGTCGAGGGAACCGGAACCGGGATCAATTCGGGAGCGGACCCGCCAGGGGATAGCGGAACGCGTTCGGACCGAAGGAGGTGGTGGCTGGGGGATGGGCCCGCCGGGGAGGGGCGTGTTCCCGCGATTTTCGCGTTCTCGTGGTTTTTGGGGTACGGATGAGGAACTCCCGGAACAGGGCACTAGCCGTCTGCGTTGAGGGTTCTCAGCGTGGCGACGGAATGTATGGCGAGCACCGCGATTAGCATCAGGCCTCCCACCAGGGTGGCGCCGTGCGGCGCCTCGCCCACGGCTATCCAGACCCAGAGGGCGCCCAGCACGGTCTGTAGCAGCAGGAGCAGGGCCACCTCGGGTGCCGGGATGTATCGGGGTCCGGTGGCGATCAGGCCGAACGCCACCGGCACTATGAGGACGCCGACCAGCACCAGCATCACCCAGTCCCTTGAGTCCGCCGAGCCCGGGCTGGCGAGCGGCAGGGCGATCAGACCGGCCAGGCCCGCTCCGAGTGCCACCGCCGGGACCAGGTTCAGGGATGGCCGGGACCGGAGCACCACCAGCGTCCCGCCGATCGCTATGGCCGCCACGAGGCCGGCCAGGGTGCCGGGCAGGTCTCCCGTGACCAGCGAGCCGAGCAGGATCACCAGCGTCGCAACGGTCGCTCCCCCGATGGCGAGCCAGGTCCGCCGCGGGACCATCTCCCGCAGCACGATGCGGGTCAGCAGCGCCGCGAACAGCGGGCTCAGGCTGATCATCAGCAGGGTGTTCGCCACCGAGGTGTGGGTGATCGAGTAGAGGAACATCACGTTGTCCAGGGCGAACAGAAGCGCCGCGATCACTCCGGCCAGGCCCATCGCCCGCATTTGACCCCGCCATCCCGTCCTCTCCATCACCAGGAAGAACACGAACAGGCCCGGCGCCGACAGGACCCCGCGCACGAACACGAGCGTCCACGCATCAACATCCATCAACCGGATCGGCACACCCTGGACGCTCAGGATGATCACCCCGGCAGACGTGATCAACAGACCCTTCGCCGGATCGGAAAGACGCGAGAACCTACCCGAAATCGTGAACCCCCCGGCCAGTCGGGCGAGCGGCCAAGTCGAGGCTCCTCAAGGTCGCAATGGAATGCGCCGCCAGCACCAGGAAGAACACGAACAGGCCCGGCGCCGACAGGACGCCGCGCACGAACACCAGCGTCCATGCGTCCACGTCCATCAACCGGATCGGGACACCCTGGACGCTCAGGATGATGACCCCGGCTGACGTGATCACCAGACCCTTGGCCGGATCGGAGAGACGGGAGAACCTACCCGGAATCGTGGACCTCCCGGTCGGTGTGGCCGGCGGCCAGGTCGAGGCTTCTCAGGGTCGCTACGGAGTGCGCCGCCAGCACCGCGATGAGCACGACCCCGCCCACCACGGTAGCCAGGCTGGGGACCTCCCCCACCGCCATCCACACGAACAATGCCCCCAGCACCGTCTCGAGCAACAGCAACAGTGCGACCTCGGCGGCCGGGATGTACCTGGGGCCGGTGCAGATGAGGCCGAAGGCCACCGGCACGAGGAACAGGCCCAAGGCCACGAGGTACACCCAGTCCTGCGCACTGGCCGAGGAGGGGCTGGAAGCGGGCAGGCCGACCAGGGCCCCCAGCGCCGATCCCAGCGCCACGGCAGGGACCAGGTTGAGGTGCGGGCGCGCCCGGAGCACCACCAGCGTCCCGCCGAGCGCCACCGCCGCCACGAGACCGGCGAGCGTGCCGGGGAGGTCGCCCTCCACGAGCGAGCCGAGCATGATGATCGAGGTGGCCACGGCCCCGCCTGCGATCGCCATCCAGGTGCGCCTCGGCACCGTCTCGCGCAGCACCATGCGGGTGAACAACGCGGCGAACAGCGGGCTGAGGCTGATCAGGAGGAACGTGTTCGCCACCGATGTGTGGGTGATCGAATAGATGAAGCCTACGTTGTCGATCGCGAACAGGACCGCGGCGAGAAGGCCCGCCATCCCCATCGACCGCAGCTGGTCCCACCACCCGCGCCTCTCCATCACCAGGAAGAACACGAACAGGCCGGGGGCCGCCAGCACCCCCCGCAGGAGCAGCAGCGTCCACGAATCGACCTCGATCAACCGGATCAGGACGCCTTCGCCGCTGAGGATCAGGACGCCGACCGTGGTGATCAACAACCCGAACGCGGGGCGGGACAGGC
>JAPPGV010000120.1 GCA_028821235.1 bacterium | reverse complement strand
ATGGCCGTAATGGCGTGGGAGCCGATCTGGTCCAGCACCGGATTCACGCGCACGGCGTCAGGGTAGCGTCATGGCCATGGCATCCCGCATCGACCCGCATTCGGCCGGGTGCGCCGCTGGTACAGGCGGCGAACCCCACGCGTGGGCCACCCCATAGAATCACCTGCCGTGGAGACCCACACGTGACCGATCGGCGCTACCTCGCCGTCTTCCTGTTGCTCGGTCTCGCGGCGGTGCTCGTGGTCGTGATGGGGTTCGTCTTCGGGTCACCGGACACGGGTCGTGAGCCCCTGCCTCGTACGCTCGAGAAGATCTCGCCCCAACCCGGCAGCCAGGTACCGCTCCAGACTCCCGTGGAGGTGGACGTCCCGGTCGGCTACCGGGTGGACATATACATAGACGGGTTCAGAGTGCCCGATTCGGAGGTACGTTTCGTGGAAGGAACCGGCGTGCATTCATGGGCGCCGACCCGTTCCTCGACCATCCTCTGGACGCCCGGCCCACACACCGTCCTGGTGAGTTGGCGGAAGCTCAGCGGGCTTCCGGACGTGGGCCGATACAGCTGGGAGTTCCGGGTTTTCTAGTTGCTATTTGCTAGTTGGTAATATTAGTTATTAGATGTTACTTTTTGACGAGAGCGCTCGGCCCACGCTCGATGAGTGCGAGGAGGGTGCTCTCGTCGATGACCCTCACTCCGAGCGACTCCGCCTTGGCGAGCTTCGATCCGGGAGATGCGCCCGCCACGAGCGCGGTCGTCACCTTCGACACCGACGACACCAGCTTGCCGCCGCGTTCCTCTACGGCAGTTCGGGCTGCCGCGCGGGTCATCGACTCCAGCGAACCGGTCAGCACCAGCCGCACCCCCTGGAGGGTCTTGTCGGGGCCTTGTCCCCAGTCGGGATCGGAAAGCCGGACGTCGCCCTCCCCCAGCCTTCGGACCAGGTTCTGGTTGGCCTCGTCAGCGAACCACTCGGCCACCGACTTGGCGATTACCGGGCCGATGCCCTCGATGGCCGCCAGGGTGTCCTCATCCGCGAGCCGGAGCGCTTCCATGCTGCCGAACTCGCGGGCCAGGAGGCGTGCCACCGTCCCACCCACGTGGCGGATTCCCAGGCTCACCAGCAACCTTCCGATCGGCCTGTCCCGCGCCTTATCGATGGCATCCCTCAGGTTGGCGACCGAGATCTCGCCCCAGCCCTCGAATCCGAGCAGTTTCCCGGCGTCGAACGTGAAAATGTCCGCCGGGCCGGTGATCAGGCCCTCCGACAGGAGGAGGTCGATGGTCTTGTAACCCATCCCCTCGATATCCATCCCGCCCCGGGCGGAGAAGTGGAACAGCCACTCCCGGAGCCGCGATGGGCAGGTCAGGCCCCGGGTGCATCTGGCCACCTTCTCGTCATCAGGCCGGACAATGGGCGCCTCGCAGAAGGGACAGTCGGACGGCATCGACCACGTCTTCTCCTCGCCGGTCCGGCGGGACGGAATCGGGCCGACCACTTCGGGGATCACGTCGCCGGCTCGCCGGACCACGACCTGGTCACCCACCCTCACATCCTTGCGGTGAACCTCGTCCTCGTTGTGGAGCGTGGCCCGCTCGACGTTGGCGCCCCCCACGAACACCGGCTCCAGCACCGCAAAAGGCGTCGCCGCTCCGGTGCGTCCGATGTTGATCTCGATGCCGAGCAGCCGCGTGACCCGCTCCTCTGCCGGGAACTTGTAGGCGATCGCCCAGCGCGGCGCCCTGGCGGTGGAGCCGAGTTCAGCCTGTTCGGCGAGCCCGTTCACTTTGATGACCACTCCGTCGGTCTGGTACGGGAGGTCGTTGCGCGCCGCCTTGACACGCTCAACGTATGCGGTCACCTCTGTCACACCTGTCACGGTCTCGGTCCCCGGATGGACCCGCAGTCCCAGCCCGCGGAGCCACTCCATCGTCTCGAAGTGGGTGGCCAAGGCCGGCCCGCCCTCCAGGTAACCCACCTGGTAGACCCAGATGGCCAGGTTCCGGGAAGCGGTGACCGCCGGATCCTTCTGGCGCACCGAGCCGGCCGCGGCGTTGCGGGCGTTGGCATACAACCGGTCTCCCGCCTCGGCCTGGCGGGCGTTGAGGCGATCGAACTCATCCAGCGGTAGGTACACCTCCCCCCTCACCTCCATGTAGGCGGGAGGGTCCCCCAGCAGCCGGAGCGGGACGGACGCGAGGGTCCGGACGTTGGCGGTGATGTCCTCGCCGGTCGCGCCGTCCCCGCGGGTGGCGCCGCGGGTCAGGACCCCGTGCTCGTAGGTCAGGGAGACGGCCACGCCGTCGATCTTCAACTCGCACACCAAGTCTCCAGGAGGCCCATCCAGGTGGCGTTCGGCGCGGGCCAGCCACTCCGCTACCTCGGCGGGGCTCTCGGCGTTGTCGAGGGAGAACATGCGCTCGCGATGGGCGACCGGAGCGAAGATCTCGGCCGGCGGCGCCCCGATGCGCCGGCTCGGCGAGTCGGCCGTGACCAGGTGGGGATGCGCCTCCTCCAGCGCAAGCAGTCGGCCGCGCAGGTCGTCGTAGTCGGCATCGGGAAGCTCCGGATCGTCCAGCACGTAGTAGCGGTGATCGTGGTGGCGAATGTCCGCGACCAGGTCGGCTATCAGGCTGGCCGGATCCCTCTCGCTCATGCCGCCCGCCGCACCGGTCAGGCAGTAGTCCTGATGATTCCCCCGCCGACCACCTCTTCGTCGAGGTAGAGAGCCAGAATCTGTCCTCTAGCCAAGGCCTCCTGGGACTCGGCAAAACGCACGATCGCCACTCCGTCCTCCAGCGAGACCTCGGACGGTACGGCCCGGCCGTGGGCTCGGTACTGCGCCAGCAGAGAACCCGCAACCGGCCGGTCCACCCAGCTCATGTCCTCCACCGTCACCTCGTCCACCGCCAGGTCCGACCGGTTACCCACGGTCACGACTCCGGCGTCGGGATCGATGTCGTTCACGTAAAGAGGCTCGCCCACAGCCACTCCGAGACCGCGCCGCTGCCCGATCGTGAAGTTGGCGATGCCGTGATGTACGCCGAGCAGCCGGCCATCCTGGTGGATGATCGGGCCCTGGGTCGGCGCCACGCCCTGTCCGGCGAGGAACTCGCGGTAGTTTCCCTGCCCGACGAAGCATATGTCCTGGCTGTCGGGCTTGCGTGCGGTACGCAACCCGAGGCGGTCCGCCATGCTGCGGGTCTGGTCCTTGGTCAGATCGCCCACCGGGAAACAGAGCCGGGCCAGCTGGTCCTGACCCAACATCGACAGCACGTACGACTGGTCCTTGTCGGGATCGACTCCCCGCCACAGGCGGTAGCGCCCGCCATCGGAGGTGACCCGGGCGTAGTGCCCGGTTACCACCACGTCGTAGTCGAGGGCGTCGGCATGGGCCAGGAGGCGTGAGAACTTGATCGTCCGATTGCACTCCACGCACGGATTGGGAGTACGACCCGTGAGGTAATCGTCGATGAAGCCGCCCACCACGCCGGACATGAACTCCTCGGTGTAGTCCCAGACGTAATAGGGGATGTCGAGACGGGCCGCCACCCGGCGGGCGTCCTCGGCATCGGAGACGGTGCAGCATCCGGCGGTGGGCGCCTCGCCGTCGGGACCCTGCCAGAGCTTCATGGTCACACCCATGACCTCCCAGCCCTGTTCCTTCATCAAGGCGGCGGCAACAGAGGAGTCGACCCCGCCCGACATGGCCACCAACGCTCTCATCGCAGGGCGCCTGCTTCGCCGGCGACCAGTCTGGCCGCGCGGGCTCCTTCACCTTCCCCGGTCGACCACCCGAACGAGAACCGGAGGCACTCCCTGGCCAGGGCGGGGCTCATGCCCATGGCCTCGAGCACGTGGGAGACCGCGGCCGCGCCCGATTGGCAGGCGGAGGCCGCCGACGCGGCCAGCCCGGCCCGGTCGAGCCGGACGAGCAGCATCTCGTTGCGAACACCGGGAATGCGGACGTGGGCGGTCTGGACCATCCGGGGTGCGCCGGCACCGGTGACGACCAGGTCCGGCATCAGCTCGTTCAACGTGGATTCGAAGGCGTCGCGTTCGCCCATGACCCGGGCGCCGAAGGCACCCCGCTCTTCCTCAAGAGCGGCCATGGCCGCCGCCATCCCGACCACGGCCATCACGTTATGGGTGCCGGAGCGCCGGCCCAGCTCCTGCCCGCCACCATGGACCAGGGGAACGAGGGGCGTTCCGGACCGGACGTAGAGAAGGCCAACGCCCTTGGGACCTCCGAACTTGTGCGCGGCGAGAGACAACAGGTCGACACCCAGAACGTCCACATCCACCCGTTCCGACACGTACCCCTGCACGGCATCGGTGTGGACGATGGCCGCGGGATGGGCCGCCTTGACCCCTGTCACCACCTCCTCGACCGGCAACCGCACGCCGGTTTCGTTGTTGCCCATCATGATCGAGACCACCGCGGTGTCCGCTGACACATGGGAGGCGACCTCGGCCGGGTCGACGAGGCCATCGGCGGTCACCTTCGCGTAGCTGACCACGGATCCGAAGGAGCTGCAGTGCTCGGCGCTCATGAGGACGGCGTCGTGTTCCGTGGGCGACGTGACGATGGCGCCGCGGCGGCTGCCCGCGAACGCCCTGCCCTTGATGGCCAGGTTGTCGGCCTCCGATCCACCCCCTGTGAACACGATCTCCTTCGGGTCGGCGTTGATCAGCGAGGCGACCAGGTCGCGGCAGTCCTCGAGGGTGTTCTTGGCTCTGCGGGAGATGGTGTGGCTGCCCGACGGATTGCCGTAGACGTAGAGACGGAAGGGTTCCATGGCGGCCCAAGCCTCGGGGCGCAGAGGCGAGGAGGCGGCATGGTCGAGGTAGAGCATGGTGGGAATTGTGCCACGGCCGGCGCGGAACATGGAACCTCCCCCCGAAGTAATCCGAGGAATCGAGCCCTACGAGGAGAGCGCCGCCATCAGCTTGGCGATCCGGCCCGTGCAGGTCTCGGCGGCAGCCGGGGGAACCAGAGTGACCAGCCGATCGGCCATCTCCATGAAGACCTGGGCGGCAGGCCTGTCGGGCCGGACGACCACCACCGGCTCGCCCCGGTCGGCGCCTGAGCCCAGGGCCGGATCCAGGGGTATCTCTCCGATGAGCGGGATGTTCAGCGAGTCCGCCAACGCCTCGCCCCCTCCTTGGCCGAACAACTCGAACCGCTGCCCGTCCGGCGTTTCGAAGTAAGACATGTTCTCGATCACCGCCACCAATGGCATGGCGGAGCGGCGGGCCATGTCGGCCACCCTGATCGCCACCTTCTGGGCAGTCCGCGAGGGGGTGGTCACCACGACCATCTCCGACTGGGGCAGGAGGCGCGCCAGGGCCATCTGGATGTCGCCCGTGCCGGGAGGCAGATCGATGACGAGGTAGTCGAGTTTGCCCCAGGCGACCTGCTGGAGGAACTGCTCCAGCGCCTTGGAGAGCATCAGGCCCCGCCACATGAGGGCGGTCTCCTCCGTCTCCACGATCAGGCCCGTGGACACCACCTCGATCCCGTAGGCCTCTACCGGTTGCATGAGCCTGGTAGCCGGATCGGCCTCGATCCGGGCCTCGGTCCCCAGCATCCTGGGGATCGAGAACCCCCAGATGTCAGCATCGAGCAACCCGACCCGGTACCCCAGCCGGCCGAGCGCCAGGGCCAGGTTGACGGAGACCGAGCTCTTGCCGACTCCGCCCTTACCGCTCCCGACCGCGATCGTCCTGGTAGTGGGCGGCACGCGGGTGGGTGCTGCGTTCTCGCGGGCGCGGCGGCGTGCCACCTCCATGAGCTCCGAACGCTGTTTCCTGGTCATGGCCCGGGTCTCGACCACCGCCTTTCGCACGCCGGGGATGGCCTCGATCCGGCGGACTGTGTCGTTCTCGATCTGACCCCGCATCGGGCACTCCGCGATGGTCAGAGCCAGGCCGATGGTCACAACGCCTTCATCGAGTACGACCTCGCGCACCATCCCCAGATCGACCACGTCCGAACCCAACTCAGGATCCATCACCCCTCGTAGGGCATCCATGATCCGGTCTTCGGTGAGGGTCTGTGGCATGGTCGTCTCCGCGCATCCGTCGGATCGGCCCACCTTATCGGCAATGGCGCCGTTCTCGGCACGCCGGCTCTCCCCGACCTCCGGCAGCGAACCGATCACAATGGCAACAACCGCGCCGCACGGATCCGCATACTTCCTGCGCTCGATCTCACGGTTGGATGCCGTCCACCTGTATAATGCCAGCGCCGGGCCCGCGATTCCTCGGATGGCCCGGGCGGTCGATCGGGAGTACCCGGATGGAACAGTTCGTCAACATCACCACGCGCCGACCGATGAGGGCGGTCACGCTGACCGATGGAGCGGTCGCCAAGGTGCGTGAACTGCTGGTCTCCGAGGGGGACCCGGCCCTAGCCCTGCGCATGGCCGTCCGCCCCGGAGGGTGTTCCGGCTTCTCCTACGAGATGTTCTTCGACTCTGACAGATCCGAGGCCGACGTAGTCGAGGAGTTCGAGGGCCTCTACGTGGTGGTGGACCGCCAGAGCGTGGACCTGTTGCGCGGCTCGACCCTGGACTACCAGGACGGCCTCATGGGGGCGGGTTTCGCCATCAACAACCCGAACGTCAGCAGGTCGTGCGGTTGCGGCAATAGCTTTAGCTAGTTGCTAGTTACTAGTTGCTAGTTATCAATGACAACGCGCAGTAAATGCTGCGAACTCATCGGTCGCCGCAGTCGGGCGCCCGAGCTCGCCACAACGCGCGGTAGCCTCTGATCCTCAGCCAACGGAGGCATCGCCATGGCAAGAAAGACCCTCGAGACCCCCAGTGCCCCACCTGCCATAGGTCCGTACACGGTGGCGGTCGAGGCCGCCGGCCTGGTGTTCCTGTCGGGTCAAGTGGCACTCATACCGGAGGGTGGACGGGAAGACGGCGACGTCTCTGCGCAGACGCGTCAGGTGATGAACAACATCGGCGCCATGCTGGGCGACATCGGCCTGGGTTACTCCGACATCGTCAAGACCACCATCTTCATGGTTGACATCGGGGACTACGCCGCTATCAACGCGGTGTACGCGGAGTATTTCGAGGGTGATGCCCCGGCCCGGTCGGCGGTGGAGGTGTCGGCCCTGCCCGGCGGGTTCCTGGTCGAGATCGAGATCGTGGCCACCCGGAGCGGGAACCAGGCCTGAGGTCGGCTCCATGCGGCCCGGCGACCATGTCGAATCATCGGGTCGGGCGCCAACCGCTTCCTATCGCGAGAGCGGCACCGTGGAGGCGTGGAACGAGCGCTACGCGAGCAGAGGCATGGTGTGGGGAACCGAGCCCAACCGGTTCCTCGCCGCTTACGCAACCGGGCTCACCCCTCGCCGGGTCCTTGACCTCGGGTGTGGGCAGGGACGCAACGCCGTGTGGCTGGCCACCCAAGGCCATCGGGTCACCGGGGTCGACCTATCCCCGGTGGCCGTGGAACAGGCCCGCCGGATGGCGGGAGACCGCACGGTGGATGTGCTCTTCGAGGTGGCGGACGTGGTGGAGGACTGGACGCCGCCGCCGGGCGCCTTCGACCTGGTGGTTCTCTCGTACCTGCAGCTCGCGCCACATGACCGCCGGGTGGCTCATGCCAAGGCCGCGGAAGCCGTGGCTCCCGGGGGGACGGTCTGGCTGATCGCCCATCACTCCGACAACATCACGGACGGGTTCGGAGGACCCCAGCATCCGGAGGTGTTGTTCGACGAGAAGGCTCTCGCCGCCGATTTCGGCCAGTTGGAGTTGTTGCGGAACGAGAAGGTCTTCCGTGAAGTGGAGGGCGAGGACGGCGTGGTGCGGGTGGCCCACGACATCCTGCTGGTAGCCACCAAAGCCGCACGACCGGACGGATGAATCGAGTCGAGGTGGTCCGGCACCATCCCGCCACCAGAACGGGGCGCGGCCACGCCTGATCGGCAGACGACCGGAACACGCATGCGTTTCCGATTCATGCTCGGGCGGACTAGCCTTGCGACGCCACGCCCCACGAGGCCCGGGTGCGTTGATCGCAACGGGTAGAGGCGACCACTCGCCAGGCGGTCGACTCACTGCGGCATGGGGGATTCCGCTGATGAGAGGATGATGGAATGGCTTACAGAGCGATGTATATCTGGTCGGACGGGACCGATCCGACCCCGCTCCTGCGGTCGAAGACCAACGTGCTCAAGGACGGCGAAGAGCCGGGCATCTGGGGCTTCGACGGATCAAGCACCAACCAGGCGCCCGGAGGCGACTCGGATGTGGTGCTCAGGCCGGTGAAGACCGTTCCCGACCCGATCAGGGGCGGCGACGACATTCTCGTGCTCTCCGAGTGCCTGACGCCCGACCTCGAACCCCACCCCACCAATACCCGGGCCGCCTGCGTGGCAGCCTACGAGAAGTACGCCGACTTCAACCCGATCTTCGGATTGGAGCAGGAATACACCTTCATCACGATGATGGATCCGACGGCCAGCCAGTACTACGGACCCCCGCCGGGGTTCCCGCTCGGCGGGTATCCGGCCCCCCAGGGCCCGTACTACTGCTCCGTGGGCGCCAATCGCGCCTTCGGGAGGCCCGTGGTGGATGCGCACAGCCAGGCCTGCATCGACGCCGGCCTGTCGATCGAGGGCACCAACGCCGAAGTGATGCCGGGGCAGTGGGAATACCAGATCGGGCCGCTGCCGCCCGTCGAGGTATCCGACCAGATCCTGATCGCCCGCTGGATGATCGAGCGGATCGCCGAGGACTACGGCCTCCAGGTGACCCTGCATCCGAAGCCGGTACTGGGTGACTGGAACGGCGCCGGATGCCACACCAACGTCTCGACTCGCCAGATGATGGAGAACTACGACGCCGTCATCGCCGCTTGCGAGGCTCTGGGCGCCAACGCGCAGGAGCACGTCAAGAACTACGGCGCCGACATCGAGATGCGGTTGACCGGGGCCCACGAGACCCAGCGCTACGACCAGTTCAACTACGCGGTGTCCGACCGGGGCGCATCCGTGAGGATCCCCTGGACCACCTACAAGAACCAGAGGGGCTACATCGAGGATCGCCGTCCCAACTCGAACTGCGATCCCTACCTGGTTACCCGCCTGATCATGGAGACCATCTGCGGAGCGGCCTCCTCCTGAACCAACCGACCCTGTGGTCTGAGGCCCGATGCGTGCAGCAATGCGCGCATCGGGCCTTTACTCTTTCGCACCCTCGCCGGCGGCCGGTAAGGCCTACTCGCGGGAGCCGACCTTCTCTCTCTCCTTGCCCGGTATTCCGATCAGCGCGCCGGTCAGCAGACCGACGTCCCTGACCAACTGGAGTAGCAAAGCGCCGTGCCTCTCCAGGCGCTCATCCTGTCGGTCCAGCCGCCCGTCCTGCCGGTCGAACCGCTCATCCTGCTTGGCGAAGCCTTCCCTGATCGCCGCATCTTGGCGGTCGAAGCGCTCGTTGGTAAGGGCCTTGAACTCATCGAGGCTTCTCTCGATGCTTCGGGCCAGCACGAACACGACCCGCCAGAAGAAAGCGACCGAGATGCCGAACAATCCGACGACCACTGCATAGTCCATATTGCTTAACTCCATTGCTGCCAGTGTAGCCCAGAGCACGGGATGGATGTTGAGCTACACACCCTGCTTCTAGTCATCCCACACTCCATATATCGCTATCCGATGATGGTTTCAAGGGGGCTGGTCGGCGAAGCCTCAGTAGTAGCCAGCGTGTCGGGACAGGCAAGGAGTCATCGGGAACGTGCCCGGAACTGTCAGGCGGCGCCGAAGCCCTGCCGGACGATCTCGCTGATCTGGTCGACCTGTTGTTCGAAGCTGGCCGCTGCGGCCCGGAACTCCACCATGGCCGCTCGGCGGTCCTCGCCGGTGTCGGGCGCTCTCAATCCGGTCAGGGCGGCGGCTGCTGCTTCTGCGACTGCGGCCGCCGACTCGTAGACCCGCTGGTGAGCGTCGGTCAACCCGGCCACGTCCTCTGGGGGCCGGTGGAGCTCCACCGCCTCGCTGAAGACCACGGCGCGCTCGGAGGCAGCGACCATGCCGGCCTCCGTCTCGGCGAAGGTAACACCGGTCTCATCCCGGTTCTCCCAGGCGTCGTTGACAGCGTTCAACTCCTCGACCAGCGCCGCCAGCGCCGTCTTGTCCTCGGCCAGGTTGGTGAGGTACACCTCGATCTCGGGCGGCAGGAGGGTCGTAGGAGTGGTGTCTTCGGTCGTCTCGGTCCCGCCATCACCGGCGGATGTGTCCTCAACGGCCGCCGAGGTTGCGGTCGTGGGCCGAGTAGTGCCCGTTGCACCGGAAGTAATCTCGACGGCAGGCGGCTCCAGACGGTTCACCCAGACCCAGGTGAACAGGATCATTCCCAGCACTACCAAGGGCAATACCCACCGGCCGGGCCTGGGGTCGGGGTTGGACACCATAGCGAACAACGTTAGTCCGCACGCGACCGGTTTCCGGTTATCCCTGCCCGGCGGGGCATGCGACCGTGCTGGAAACGAGGCCATATTCGGGGTATGTTGTCCGGAGGCGCGATGTTCGTCGGCACCGGGAGGAGCGAAAGGGTCCGCCCGTGCCAAACCTTCCACCTCCAACCGACGACCAGGTGAGCGAGCACATCCCGTGGGAACAGCTCACCATCCCTGCCCAACCCGACCGCAAGATACTGATCTACGGCATCGCAGCCGGCCTGGTCGTGGTGGTGCTGGGCATGGTGGTCTTCCGCCAGATCAACCGGCCATCGGCACCGGATCTGATGCCGGTCACGCCGATCGCCGTCGCATCCGAACCGCTGGCCACGACCTCCACCCTCCCACCCGTGGCTGACCGGCAGGGACCGGGCCCGGCTACCGTGGCCCTGGCCGAGCCGGAGGTCACCACCCGGATCTCGGAGGCCGACCTCATGGCGGTCGACCGGCAAGGTACGGAGAGGACTCTCGCGGGCACCGCCGAGTGGCTGGTGTTGGAGTTCTTCACCATCGATCCATCGGAAGTGTGGACCGATCGGGTGCAGGCCGCTTCGGGCCTCCGATTGCCCGACGGAGTGGCGCCTGAGCCGTCCAGCGCCGAAACCGTGTCCTATGTGGAATGGACCCGGACCCGATCCGTGACCCAGACCGGACCGGATACCTACCGAGCCGCCGTCCTGATCCGCCGATTGGTGGCGCCGGACGGAGCCGCATTCCAGCGGCTTCCGGTGGAGCGGGTGGAAGTCGACCTCCGGGTAGAGCCGGATGGTGAGGTACGAGCCCTTTCGCTGCCCGAGATCTCCGCTCCGACCGAGACGGAGTTACTCCCGCTGCCGGAGACCGAGCTGACGTGGGTGGTGGACTCGGCCGGTATCGGTTGGCCGGTGACACGTTGATCGACGGTTCCCCATGACGCTATGCCTTCAAGACGGCGCAGTCGGCTACGGGCGGATTGAACGGGCCGCGCTGACCAGTCGGTGGATCTCGGTCCCGTCCTCGCTACCACTCTCGCACGCCTGCGCCCAACCGGCGGCGTCCGAACGGTACGTGTCATCCTCGATGGTGACGGATGCCCCCTGACGGAGAAGATGCCGCACCATATCGAGTCGGCCGAATTGGATGGCGAAGTGCAACGCGGTCGTATTCCGGTACGGGCGCGCGTCGACATCCACCCCCGTTCCCAGGAGGTAGTCGACGACCTCCTTCCGGTCGTTGGCCGCGGCGAGCACCAAGGCCTCATTCACGACTTCGGCCGGGTCATCGGTCGGCGGACAGCCCACGGGTCTGCCCACGTCGGCCCAGTCCGGCCGGTAGGGGCCCGGGTCCGCCAGCAACGAACCGTCGGTCGCCACCCACTCCCTGACCATCGGCAGCAGGCCCGCAGCCGCGGCCAGCCACAGCGTTTGCCGGTGGAGTCCATGCTGGACCAGCACGTCGGCGGCCTGGGTGGAACTGTGCATGGCGGCCGACTCCAGCGGCGTGATGCCGGCGTCGGCTCGGGCGGTAGGGTCGGCGCCGGCCGCTAGGAGTTGGGAGCACAGATCCGCCAGGTTCCAGCAGGCAGCGAGATTCAAGGCCCGATCCAGTTCGGAGCCGGCGTCGATCAGCACGTCGACTAGTTCGGGTGAAGCAGGTCCGGCTTCGGGTTGCGTCATCAATTCAAGCAACGTGTTGCCACCCACCGCGAGGGTCACCGCCTCCGGGTCGGTGTCGAGAGCCGCTCGAAGCCCGTCCGCGTCGCCGGATCGAATGGCTCGAAGAGCGCAGAGCAGCCGATCCTCCTGGCCCGGACGTGTTGCGCATGACTCCACACCAGAATCGTACTTGTGGTCTGTCTAGTCCGGAAAGTGCCTCTCGAGAATGACCACGACCGCGGGTTCGATGCCGGACCAGTCGGCGTCCGGTGCCTTGGTGACGGTGACGAAGTCGGCGGTCATGAAGACGCTCATCACCCCCTCGATCCCGAACAGCTCGCCGGCCACGGGGTCGTCTCCGGCGTTGGCCGCTACGTAGCTGCGGGGACCGCCCACCTCCACCCCGACGCCGAACTTCAGCGCGTTGGGATTGGGGGTGTATTGGGGGACGATCGGCACCGGACCTCCTTTGCCGGAGATGCTAATCCCGTCCCGTGTGCACAACCCCGTAACCACTACCATCACCTTGTGCGATCCCTCGAACTCGAGCTCCGTCGCCGGCTCGGTGACGAGCAGGTGGCCTCCGATCCGCTCGACCTGTACGTCTTCGGCAAGGATTCCGGACTGGTACGCGGCGAGCCGGGACTGGTGGTCTTCCCCCGCAGTACCGGCGAGGTAGCCACGATCATGCGCCTGGCCGGGCGTCACGGCGTGCCGGTGGTGCCGCGCGGCTCGGGAACCGGCCTGGCAGGTGGAGCGGTCACCACCGGGCCCCACGTGCTGCTGGTCACAACCCGCATGAACCGTATCGGCCCCGTCGATGTCGAGAACAGGTGCGTCTGGGTACAGCCCGGGGTCATCAACCTGGACCTCAGCATCCACACCACCCCGTTCGGCCTCCACTACGCGCCCGATCCCTCATCCCAGTCGGTCTGCACGATCGGGGGCAACGTGGCCAACAACTCGGGGGGACCGCACTGCCTGGCCGAGGGAACCACCGTCAACCACGTGCTGGCGATGGAGATAGTGACGCCGGACGGCGACATCGTGCCGATAGGCGGGCCGGCGCCGGATCCGACCGGACTCGACATACGAGGGTTGATGGTGGGCTCCGAGGGCACGCTGGGCATCGTCACCGACGTCCTGGTGAACCTGCTGCCGAACCCGCCCGCGTCCCGCACCATCCTGCTGGCCTTTCCCGAGGTGCAGAACGCGGCCGCCACCGTGTCGGGAATCATCGCCAACGGGCTGATCCCGGCAGCCCTCGAGATGATGGACCAGCCGATGACGATCGCGGTGGAGCGTTTTGCGAATGCCGGCTTTCCAACCGAGTCGGCGGCCGTGCTGATCGCCGAGGTGACCGGACATCCGTCAGCGGTGGACGCCGAGGCCGAGCTGGTGCGCCGGCTGGCCGTCTCCCATCGGGCCACCCTGACCCGGATAGCCTCCGACGAGGCCGAACGGAAGCGGATCTGGTTGGGTCGCAAGTCGGCCTTCGGCGCCATCGCCCAGATGAATCCCGACTATTACCTGCACGACACGGTGGTACCCCGGACCCGGCTTGTGGAAGCCATAGAAGAGACCTATGCCATCTCGAAGCGTCACGGCATCCCGATGCTGAACGTCTTCCATGCCGGTGACGGCAACCTGCACCCGCTCATGTCGTTCGATGCTTCCGTGCCAGGGGTCATGGAGCGGGTGGACGCTGCCGGGAGAGACCTCATCGAGATGTGCGTAGCCATCGGCGGTTCGCTGTCCGGTGAGCACGGCATCGGCATGGAGAAGCGGGATTACATGCCCCTGGTCTTCGACGAGATGGGCCTCGATGCCCAGGCGCGCATCCGCGAGGCTTTCGATCCCGACGGAAGGCTGAACCCCGGCAAGATCGTGCCACAGGGCTCACGATGCTTCGACTTCGGCCGTCCGCCACCGGTGGGGGTCTGGGTTTGAGCCTCGCCAGCTCGACGGACGGGGTCTCGGGCCTACCGACCGCCACGCCCGAGACCATCGAGGAGGCGGCCGGCCTGATGGCCAACCTGCCGGCCGGAGGAGACCGCATCCGGATCCACGGCGGTGGCTCCCACCGGGGCATCGGATACCCGGTGACCTCCGACGTGGTCCTTTCCACGTCCCGGCTGGATCGCGTGGTGGCGTGGGAGCCGGACGACCTGACCGTGGTGGTGGAGGCCGGGGTGCTGGTCGAGGAACTCGAGCAGATGCTGGCGTCGAAGGGCCAGACCGCCCTGCTGCCCGAGCAACCTGGAACCGGCACGGTGGGCGGCGCGATCGCCACCGCCATATCCGGATGGCGGCGTTACCGGTACGGCCCGATCCGGGACCGGGTGCTGGAGACGACCCTGGTGTCCAGCGATGGGCGGGTGGTCACCGCCGGCGGCCGGGTGGTGAAGAACGTGACCGGGTACGACATTCCCCGCCTCGCCACCGGCTCGCTCGGAGCCATGGGCCTGATCGCCCGGGTCTGCCTCAAGTTATGGCCGGTCCCACAGGCATCCGCGACCGTGCCCGTGGAGTCCCCCGAAGAGGCGCTCGAGGTGGCCTATCGGCCTCTGGCCGTATTGGAGACCCGGGAGGGCACCGCCGTATTCCTCGGAGGCACCCCCGAGGAGGTGTCAGGCCAGGCTGCCGCGCTGGGCGCCATACCCACCCCGGGGCTCAACTGGCCGGACCATCCGTCCGGAGCGGTTCGCTTCTCGGTGCGGACCCCGCCTTCGTCCCTGCGTGGCATCGTCGATGGGCTCGACCCGGGCTGGACGTACCTGGCTCAATTCGGAGTCGGCGAGGTAACGGTTGGCGCCGACGAGGTCGACCTCGAGGAACTCGGCGAGTTGAGGGGCCGGGCCGAGTCCCTCGGAGGGGCTCTGTTGATGCTGGACGCGCCCCAATCGGTAGCCGGGGCGTTCGACCCGTGGGGAACGCCGCCCCCATCGATCGAGATCCAGCGGCGAGTCGTCAACCTGTTCGATCCCGGCCGCAGGATCAACCGGGGCATCCTGCCGGGCCGGATCTGAGATGAGCTGGGTCACCCCTCACGCGCCACGCCCGGACGAACTCTCCTCATGCATCCAGTGCGGGCTGTGCCTGCCCAGCTGCCCTACCTTCCGGCTGACCGGACTCGAGACCGCCTCGCCGCGGGGACGGCTGACCGCCATGTCGGCGGTGGCCGCCGGAAGACCCGTGGACGGCCGCTTCGAGGAGATCATGGGGGCATGCCTGCAGTGCCGTGCCTGCGAGGTCGTGTGCCCATCGTTCGTGCCGTTCGGCCGGGCCATGGAGGGCGCCAGGGCCGAGATAGCCGCCCAGACCTCGGGAATCGACCGCCGGCTCCGGCGGCTGGTGACGGCCCGCCTGCTGCGTAGCCGGATGGCGGTTCGATTCGGGACGCTGGCCGCTTCGATCGCCCAGTCACTCCGGCTCACCAGGCTGGCGCCGCGCCGGATCCGGGGCAACGTGGCGGGGCTCCGACCGCTCAAGGGGAGGCCTCCCTCGATCGTGGGGAGGACCAGGACCGCGGAGGGGGAGAAACGGGGGGTGGCCGCTCTGTTGGCCGGTTGCGTCATGGACGCCTGGTTCGGAGACGTCCACACCGCCACCCTCGAGCTGCTGGCGGCGGCGGGGTGGGAGGTCGTCTCGCCCAGGGGCCAGACCTGTTGCGGGGCGCTCGCCGCGCATGACGGCTGGGCGGATGACACCCGGAAGATGGCCTCCGTGAACATGGCGGCCTTCCGGGATGTGGATCTGGTGGTCGTCAATTCGGCCGGATGCGGGGCCCATATGAAGGAGTACGACCATTGGGTTGACGACGGGGAGCAACTTGCCGCCAGGGTGGCCGATGTGAACGAGGTGGTGGCGGAGGCGATCGCCGACGGGAGGCTTCCCCGACTGAGCACCGATGGCGGCCTGGTGGCGGTACAGGACCCATGCCATCTCCGGCACGTGCAGCGGATTACCGACCAGCCCCGGACAATCCTGGCCGCGGCCGGGCTGACCGCTGTCGAGATCGACCCGAACGGCCTGTGTTGTGGCGCGGCTGGCATCTACAGCCTGCTGGAACCTGAGATGTCACGCCGCCTGGGCTCCTCGAAGGCGGAACAGGTGGAGGCGACGGGAGCTTCTCTCGTAGCCAGTGCCAATCCGGGATGCGAGATCCAACTGCGCACCTACTTGAGCCAACTCGGGCATGAGGCCCGGGTGGCTCATCCGGTGGAGCTCTACTGGGAGGCTCTGCAGCGGGCGGAGAGACGGGCAGCCGTCCGGTGACCGACTACCGACCATATGACCGGCGGCGCCGGAACCTACTCGAACTGCTCCCCCCGATCCTCCAGCCCGGTTCCGAGCTCTGGCGGTGGGGGATCATCGGCATGCAGTCGCTGCGGATGGCGCTCGGCGTGGTCCTGGCCGTCATCGGCACCGGACTCGCCGGGATGGGGATCGGGCTGGCCCTGGGTGGGTTCGGACTGCTCACGCTCGACCTGGCACCGCCGGAGTCCGAAGTCCTGGCGGTCGGGGTAGCGGTGTTGATGCTCGGCGCGGCGGCTATCGGCCTGGCCACCGAGTGGGGATTCGGGCCCTCCGGCCTGCGGGTGGCGGCCGAGCCGTGGGAGACGTTGCTTACCTGGGTGCCGGCCATTCTGGTCGGTATCTGGGTGACCGGCCCGCTGGCAGGCCTGGCGACCTCCAGCCTGGCCCGCTTCTCCGAATTGTTCGACCTCGTGCCGGCGTATCTGGGCGTGGTGGGCAGCCGGGCCTGGCCGGCAGGTCTGATCGCCCTGGCGCTGGCCTGGCCGGCCCTCCAGTACGGAGCACCTCGCTACCCGTGGATCGCCGCCAACGTTCCCTCCCTCCTCTACGCGCCCTGGATGCTCCTCGTAATCCTGGAATACCGGAGCGGCTGAGCCGCGGCCGGCGCCCGGCCGCACCTACATGCGAGCCGGAACTTCGATACCCAGCAGGTCGAGCAGGAGATCCAGCACGCGGCGGGAGGTCCGGACCGTCCCCAACCACGAGGACTGCAGTCGGGGGTCGGGCTCGGTCAGGATGTGGCAGGCCTCGTAGAAGCGACTGAAGTCGGCGGCAACCTCGTAGGCGAACTCAGCCAGGTGGTTGGGGGCGCGCAGGTCCATGGCCCGGTCGATCACCTCGGGTAGCTGGAGGAGCCGTAGCAGGAGCCTGGTCTCCGTCTCGTGCTGCGGCGCCAGGATGGCGCCCGGCGCCAATCCCCGGCGAGCGGCCCGGGCAAGGATCGAATCCATGCGCACGGCCGCCATCTGCAGGTAGGGACCGGTCTTACCTTCCAGCGCGGTGAAGCGGCGCACGTCGAAGACGTAGTTGGACGTACGGTTGTTGACCAGGTCGCCGAACTTGAGGGCGGCGATCCCGACCTGACGCGCTATCACCGCTCGTTCGGCCCCGGGATAGAGGGCTGCCAGATCCGACTCTTCCAGACGGGCCGCCGCGGCGTTCGTGACCATGTCGATCAGGTCTCCCAACCTGAGCACACCGCCCTCCCGTGTCTTGAAGGGTGTGCCATCAGGCCCGTTCATGGTTCCGAATCCGATGTGCTCCATGGCTGCCCCTCCGGACAGGCCGGCCCGGCGGGCGGCCCGGAACACCTGCTCGAGGTGGTAGGACTGGCGAGAGTCGACCACGTAGAGGATTAGGTCCGCCCCCAGTTCCGAGACCCTCATCTGGATGGTGGCCACGTCGGTGGTGCCGTATAGGAAGGCCCCGTGGGAGGTCTCCAGCACGAGGGGCGTGATCTCGGCCTTGTCGTCAGGCCGGCTCACTTCGATCACCACCGCTCCAGCCGACCGGACCGCAATCCCCCGGGCGAGGGTCCCATCCACCATCGGTCGGAGCAGGTCCCGGACCGTGCTCTCCCCGTACCAGAGGTCGAACTCCACCCCCAGGTCGGAGAAGTCCTGCTCCTGGGAGGCGCGGGACACCCGGACGAAGTGTTCCCAGAGGGCCACGTACCCGGGCCGGCCCGACTGGAGATCGGTGGTGGCCCGCCGGGCTTCGGTGGCCACCTCCTCGTCCTCCGCCACCTGGCGGGCCATGTCCGGATACCACTCCTGGAGATCGGCCAGCGTGATGGAGAGGGGCTCTTCGTAGGGACCCTCGTAGGTTCCGTCGAAGTGGGCCAGGTCCGGATGTCGCCGGCGGGTGGCCACGATGAGCATGCCCATCTGGAGGCCCCAGTCACCGAAGTGGGCGTCTCCCAACACCTCGTGTCCCGCGAAACGGAAGAGGCGCTTGATCGTGTCTCCGATGATCGTGGCCCGAAGGTGCCCGACATGCATCGCCTTGGCGACATTCGGCCCCGCATAGTCCACTATCACATTGAGGGGGAGTCCGACCGCGGGCACGCCCAACCTCCCGTCCCCCGCCATGGCGTCCACGTAGCCGGCCAGGGTCCGGCCGGTCACGGTCAGGTTGATGAAACCCGGCCCGGCGATCGACACCGAGGCGAGCCTGCGGTCGCCTTCGATCTGTGTCACCACCTGCCCGGCTATGGAACGCGGGTCGCGAGCGGCGCTTCGAGCGGCAGCCAGCGCGCCGTTGCACTGGAACTGTCCTAGGTCGGGACGATCCGAGACCTGGACGGCTCCGAACGAGGCGTCCAGACCGGCGGATTCGAAACCGGCCGCAACGATCCTGGTCAGATCCGAGAGAAGGCTCATACGAACCCGGCAGGATAGACCCGGGCCCGGAAACCACGCGATAAGTGGTGAGCGGCTCTCAGACGATCCCCGGACTTCCTACCAGCGCCCGAGCGATGGCGAACCAGGCACCGGCGACCATGAAGGGACCGAACGGTAGGTGATCGTGGCGGGTGATGCGACGCAGGGCCAGTAGCAGAACACCCACCGCTCCGGCCAGCAGGAACCCGCCGGCCAAGGCCGCGACGGTGGTTTCCCAGCCGTGGTAGCCGGTGAACAGTCCCAGCAGGAGGGCCAGCTTGACATCGCCCATCCCGATAGCGCCCCGGGTCAGCAGGGCCGGGATCAGCAGCGCGACCGAGTAACCGAGGCCGCCGGCCAGCGCTTCCGGCAGGTCGCCGATACGACCGTCCAGAAGGGCGCCACCGGAGAGCAGCAGCAGACCCACCACGACGCCGGGTACTAGCACCCGGTTGGGAAGGCGGTAGCTCCGCAGGTCGACGAAGCTCATAACCACGGTCACCGCCACCATCCACAGAAACGATGCGAGGGCCCACTGCGCGCCTGCCAAACCGACCGTACCGGCCCAGGCAGCCGCGGTCACCGGCTCCACCAGCCGGTAGAACGCCCCGGCGGACCGGTTGCATCGGGAACAGGAGCCCCGGCTTCCCGCCCACCACCAGAGGGGCACGTAATCCGCCGGGCGCACAGGACAGTCGCAGCTCGGTCGGCGGGCCATGACCGACCGGACCGGCGCCCGATCCAACTCGGCTCGGATCATTGGCAGCAGGAGTCGGCCCACCCATAGGCCCAGAAATCCCGTGACCAGGTAGAGCATTATCGCCTACGCGGTGGGCGGATCCCGGTGTCCGGTGAGCGCCTCCAGCATCACGGTCGGAGGCACCTCCACGCCGGTCCAGATGGCGAACGAGGCGGCCCCCTGGCCGACCAGCACCAACTCCCCGGACGCCACCGGCAGGTCCCGCGCCGCCAGCGCCGCCTCGGCCGGGGTCTGCCCGCGGCCGTAGGCCAGTTCCAGCAGGCCCGCCGCCTCGTCCAGCACGCCGGCCGGGAGGGCCTCGCCGCGCATGCCGAGCGGGGTCGCATTGACCAGTACCGCCCCGGCCACCGGCCGGCCCCACGGCGCGACCACGGCCTTGGCGCCCACGCGGGCTACCAGCTGGTGGGCCGCGTCCGGCCGTCGCGCCGCCACCCGGACGTCGCGATCGGCCAGCGCCAGGAGCGCCGCCGCGGCAGCCGAGCCCGCGCCCAGCAGCAACACGGGAGCATCGTCGGGGAGTCGGGCATGCTGCCAGGCGAAGCGCACTCCCGCCGGGTCGGTGGAGTCGGCGTGGAGCCCGCCCTTCTCGATCCAGAGGGTATTGGCGCCGCCCGAGCGGATCACCGCCTCCGAGCGCCTGTCGGCCAACCCGGCGGCCAGGGCCTTATGGGGCATCGTCACGTTGGCGCCGGTCAGGCGCCCGGACCGGAGGTCGTCTGCCGCCCGTCTCATGCCGATGTGATCGACCTGACGCCTCCGGTATACCCCCTCGAGTCCCGCGAACTCCAGGGCGGCGGCGTGGATGACCGGCGAGAGCGAATGGGCCACCGGATCGCCTAGGACGGCCAGACGCAGGAACGCCATCGGGATCAACCGATCCCCAGGGCGTCCGCCTGCTGCTTGGCCACCAGGAAGTCGTCGTAGTCGGCGAAGAAGGAGTGGGATCCATCCTCCGAGGTGAGAACGTAATAGAGGAACTCGGTATCGGCCGGCTCGATGACCGCTTCGATGGACTTGGCGCCCGGCGCACCGATGGGCGTCGGCGGGAGACCGGCTATCAGGTAGGTGTTGTAGGGGGACTCGAACTGGAGGTCCTCGAGCGTGGGCGACCGGCCCCGGTCTTCCATGGCGTAGAGAACGGTGGCGTCGATCTGGAGCGGCATGCCTCGCTCCAGCCGGTTGTTGATAACGCTGGCGATCAGCGGCCGGTCCTCATCCGTTCCGGCCTCGGCCTCGACCAGAGAGGCCATTACGAGCCCTTCGTACACCGAGAAGCCTCGCGTGGTAACAGTGGACCAGTCGTACGCCTCCAGCCGTCGCTCCATCTCGGTCGCCAGCCGTTGCAGCATCTCCGACGGGGTGGCGTCGCCGAAGAACTCGTAGGTAGCCGGGAAGAGAAGCCCCTCCCATACCGATCGCTCGAGACCCGCGGGCAGGTAGGGGGATGTCACGTCCCCGCTCGTGAGGGCAGCCGTGAAGTCCTCTTCCGAGTAGTTGCGGGTGGCCAGGGCCAGGACGTCCAGGACCTCGTGGAGGCGGAGTCCTTCGACCACCGTCACCCGGAACACATCGAGAGGCGGCCCTGCTATGAGAAGGTCGACGATCTCGTCGAGGTCGGTCCCGGTGACCAGCTCGTAGGTACCAGCCTTGAGGAGGCTGCCTGCCTCGCGCGTCCGGACCAAGGACTCGAACTCGATGGCCGACGGCACCACACCGTTGCCCACCAGGATGCCGGCGATGCTGCGGGCGCTGGACCCCGACGGTATCTCCACCACCACGGTGCGGCCCGGCTCGACCTCGGCGGTCTGATCTCCTCCACCGAGCCCGCCCAGCCTGCTGACCCAGTTGCCCAGGCCCGCGCCCCCCACCATCAGCGCGTAGGTGACGACAGCAGCCACCAGCAGGCCGGTGATGGCGCCGCGGGCGCGGATCAGCCATCGATCGTCACCTCCGTTGTGACCCTCCGGTGGAACGTCCGGTCGCCGGTAGGCACTCATTCGACCCTCGGGCGGGCTTGGCTATCGAGATAACCCTGCAGCATCACCGCGGCCGCCACCTTGTCGACCCGTCGGCGGCGCTTGGCCCGCGATGTCCCAGCCGCCACCAGGACGCTCTCGGCGATCCGGGTGGTCAGGCGCTCGTCGTACAGGACCACCTCCACCCCGACGAGGGGGCGGAGCCGATCGACGAACCGGCGGGTCCTGCGGGCAGCAGCGTGCTCGCTTCCATCGAGGGAAACCGGCAGCCCCACCACCACCTTGGCCACATCCTCCGCACCGACCATGTCGGCCAGCCGGCGGCCGAGGCCCGGGCCAGCCTCGAGTACTACGAAGGGATGGGCGGCGATACCGAGACGGTCGGAGAGAGCAACACCCACGCGCCGGCTTCCGTAGTCGATGCCCATGATGCGGCTGGCTCCTCCCGGTCCGGCGCTCATCAGGCACTCAGACGGCGCGCCACCGCCTCCCGGATCGCGTCCAGAGCCTCGCCTACCTTGTCGCCCCTGGGTCCGCCCGCCTGTGACAACTCGGGATCGCGACTGCCGCCTCCTCCGAGGAGCTTGGCGCCCACCAGCACCAGATCGGCCACCGAGACACCCCTGTCGACCAGGTCACGGGTCGCCAGGCCGACCAGCGCCCCCTTTCCGCCCGCCCGGCTCCCCAGCACCACGACGCCGGACCCGAGCCGGTCCCGGACCTGCGCCCCCACCTGGCGCAACGCCACCGGGGCGTGATCGTCGAGTTCGGCCACCAGCCACGAGGTATCGCCGGTACGCCGGGCGGCACCGGCCAGGTCGGCGGCGATCGCAGTCCTCTCCTGCCGGCGGCGCTGGTCCAATTCGCTCTGGATGGCGTCGGCCCGCTCGGCGAGCCGGCGCACTCCCGCCGGGACCTCCGACATCGACAGGCCAAGGAAGCGACCTACGTCGGTCAGTTGCTCCCTCGCTTCCCTGGCATAGGAATAGGCGGCCATACCGGTCAGAGCCTCCACCCGGCGCACGTTCGATCCGATAGAGGATTCGGAGGTGACCAGCAGCGGTCCTACCTCCGCGGAACTGCCCACATGGGTGCCACCGCAGAACTCGACCGAGAAGTCCCCCACCGAGACCACCCGCACCCGCTCACCGTACTTGTCACCGAAGAAGGCCAGCGCCCCCATCGCCTCGGCCTCGTCCTTGGACGTCTCGAGCAGGCCCACATGATGGTTGTCCACGACCCGCTGGTTGACCAACTGCTCCACCTCGCCGAGCTCTTCGGCGGCCACCGCCGTGTAGTGGCTGAAGTCGAAGCGGAGCCGCCCGTCCTGGACCAGGGAACCGGCCTGGTTGGCGTGCTCCCCTATCACCTCCCGGAGCGCCCAATGGAGGAGGTGAGTACCGGTGTGGGACTTGCGGATGCGGTCGCGCCGGGGGCTGTCGACACGGGCATCCACTTCCTGGCCGGTCTGGACGAACCCGCTCTTCACCTTGCCGTGGTGGCCGTGCAAGCCGGTCACGGCCGCTTGCGTGTCGCCTACCTCGATCTGTCCGGTCACCGACGCGATCAACCCGACATCACCCACCTGCCCACCGGCCTCGGCGTAGAACGGTGACCTGTTCAGGAAGACCTCCACCTCCTGACCCTTCTCGGCCCTCTCCACCAACTCCCCCTCCCGGAGTATGGCCAGGACCAGGGCGGGCGAGTCGTCCCTGACGTAACCCAGGAACTCGGTGGGGCCTACGGTGTCGAGGATTCGCTTGTAGGAGTCCACGCGGACCGCCTCGGCTCCCCCCTTCCAAGCGGCCTTGGCGCGGGCCCTCTGGGCGGCCATCTCGGCCTCGAACCCGTCCAGGTCCACCTCGCGCCGCTGCTCCTCCACGATCTCCCGGGTGAGGTCGATCGGGAAGCCGTACGTGTCATGCAGCTTGAAGGCCAGGGCGCCCGACACAACGGCACCCGGCTCCGAACCCACCAGTGCCTCGTCCAGCATCTGGGTCCCGGCGGCGAGGGTGCGCCGGAATCGGGACTCCTCACGCTCGAAGACGTGCCGGATGAAGTCGAGGTTGGCCTTGAGTTCCGGGTAGGCATCCTCCATGATGTCGGCGGTCACCTCGGCCAGCCGGGGCATGATGAGGCTCTCGCTACCCAGTTGCCAGGCGTGGCGCACCGCTCGACGGATCAGGCGCCTCACCACGTAACCCCGGCCTTCGTTTCCGGGCAGGGCGAGGTCGCCGATGAGGAACGTGGAGGCGCGGGCGTGGTCGGCCAGCAGGCGAAGCGCCACGTCGACCCGTTCGTCCTCGCCATAGGTCCGGCCCAGGGCCCCGGAGGCGGCCGCCAGCACGTCATGGACGCAGTCGGCCTCGAAAAGAGTGTCGACTCCCTGGAGGATCATGGCCAGACGCTCCAGCCCGGTGCCAGTATCAATCCCCTTGGCAGGGATGTCGCCGACAACGTGATAGGGCTCATCCTGGATGTTCTGCATGAAGACCAGGTTCCAGAGCTCCACGAACCGGTCCTCGCCACCACCGATCGGGCCCCCGTCAGGCCCGTAGGCAGGGCCCCGGTCGATGAAGATCTCCGAGCACGGACCGCACGGACCGGGAATGCCCATCTGCCAGAAGTTGTCCTTACCGCCCCGCTGCACCCGATCAGGTGGAACCCCGATCGAGTCGATCCAGATCTCCTCGGCCTCGTCGTCGGTCTCGTACACCGTGTACCAGAGACGTTCGGGATCCAGGCCGAGCGGTCCGGTGACGAAATCGAAGGCGTAGCGGATGGCCAGTTCCTTGAAGTAGTCACCGAAGGAGAAGTTGCCGAGCATCTCGAACATGGTGAGATGGCGGGCAGTGGTGCCGATGATGTCGATGTCGACCGTTCGCACGCACTTCTGGATGCTGACCGCCCGGGGCCAGGGCGGCTCCTCCTCCCCGAGGAAATAGGGCTTGAACGGGACCATGCCGGCGTTGGTCACGAGCAGCGTCGGGTCGGTGGGGATCAGCGACGCGGACGGCCGAACTACGTGATTGCGTTCGGCAAAGAAGTCGGTGAAGGCGCGCCGGATGGCATTGGCTCGCATCCGTTGCAGGTTAGCCCTGAGCGGCAGGTTGCCGGTGACCCCGGATCAGGAGCGCGAATTCACTCATCCACGGTGCGAACCCGAGCCACGACCGTCCTATCGGTGCTAATCGCCTGCCCTGGTAGGACGGCCCAGTACCCGGTCCCATTCCTCGAGCCGGTCGGCAACGCCCGCCTCCCTGCCCTGGCGGGTGGGTCGATAGAGGATCCTCCCCTCCATCTGCTCCGGAAGGTGAGGCTGCTGAACGAGATGTCCCGGTCCCGTGTGGGGATCAACATATCCCGCCGGCGTGCCGTCTACCTGCGACGACACCAGCCGCCCGCCGGTGGAGCGGAGATGGGCGGGAACGGTGGCGGCGGGTGTCTCCTCGACCGCCCGGCGGGTCGCGCCCATCGATCTCTTCACCGAGTCGGACTTGGGAGCGGTGGCCAGGTAGATCGCGGCCTGCGACAGGTTGTAGGCCGCCTCGGGCAGGCCGACCATCGCCAGGGCCTGAGCGGCGGCCACCGCCTGGACCAGAGCGTCCGGGTCGGCCATGCCCACGTCCTCGGAGGCGAAGATGACCATCCGTCGTGCCACGAACTCCGGATCCTCGCCTGCCGACAGCATGGTGTGGAGCCAGTAGAGGGCGGCGTCGGGGTCGGAGCCCCGCATCGACTTTATGAAGGCCGAGATGACGTCGTAGTGCTGGTCGCCCTTCTTGTCGTAGCGGATGATGCGGCGCTGGAGGGCCTCCTCCACATCCCGGTAGGTGATGGTGGTCCGTCCGCCGCCGCCGGCCACGATGGCGGCCAGTTCCAAGACGTTGAGCGATAGCCGGGCGTCCCCTCCCGCCCGACGGGCCAGGGCCTCGGCGGCCGACGGGTCGATCGCCATCGCTGCGGAACCCAGCCCCCTCTCGCGGTCGGTCAGGGCCCGCTCGAGAAGCTCGACCACTTCGGCAGCGGACAGCGGAACCAGACGGAGCAGGGTGCATCGGCTGATCAGGGGGGAGTTGACCTCGAAGAACGGGTTCTCGGTGGTAGCGCCGACCAGTATGACGGTGCCGTTCTCGACCCCGGGCAGCAGGGCGTCCTGCTGGGCCTTGTTGAAGCGATGGATCTCGTCCAGGAAGAGCACCGTTCGAGTCCCTTGCTCCCCGAGCCGGCGCTCCGCTCCCTCCAGGACCCGGCGGACGTCACGCACCCCGTGAGCGGACGCGGTCAGCTGCTCGAATACCGCGTCGCTCTCGGAGGCCATGAGCCGGGCCAGGGTCGTCTTACCGGTACCCGGCGGTCCGAACAGCAGGACCGACACCAGGCGGCCGGATTCGACCATGGCGCGGAATGCGGCGCCCTTCCCGAGAAGATCGGGCTGGCCCACCACCTCTTGCAAGGACCGGGGACGCATGCGGTCGGCCAGCGGGGCCACCCGGCGCCGGCGTCTCTCCCGGCCGGCGGAGAACAGGTCGGGTTCGGACGGCATCCCGGTTACCGGTCAGGATCCGGCGGGCTCGGAAGGCCCCGTCGGGGGTTGGTCCGTGGCGGCCAGGGCCGCCTTGGCGGTGGCCGTGAGGTCCAGGCCGAGTTCCTCCAGGTGGTCATCGACCACCCGGGTCGGAGCGGTGGTGAGCGGATCGGCGCCGCTCTGGGTCTTGGGGAACGGGATCACCTCCCTGATACTGATCTCGTTCTGGAGGATGGCCACCAGGCGATCGATCCCCACCGCGAAGCCGGCATGGGGTGGCGTCCCGTAGGCAAGGGCCTCGAGGAACCAGCCGAAACGTGACTCAGCCTCCTCATCGGAGATGCCCAGGGTCTCGAACACGGCCCGCTGGGTATCGGGGTCATGGATCCGCACAGACCCGGAGCCCAGCTCGGACCCGTTGAGCACCAGGTCGTATGCCTGAGCCACGGCCGTCTCCGGCCGCTCCCGCATCTCCTCCACCGAGACCGGTGCGGTAAAGGGATGGTGTGAGGGAACCAGGTCACCACCCTCGGTCGTCTCGAAGACCGGAAAGTCCACTATCCAGGCGAAACACAATTCCTCATGACTACCGGGCCGTCCCAGATCCAGGCGGATCGCCCCCAGCACCGAGGAGGCCATGGCGGCCTCGCCGGCCACCAGCAACAACAAGTCGCCGGGCGATGCATCGAGACTCCGGGTCGCCTCCGCTATCTCGGCGGCGTCGAGGAACTTGGCCACGGGCGACCGCCAACCGCCGCCATCCTTGACCACGGCCCAGACCAGGCCGGCGGCGCCCAATTCCCTGGCCCGGCCCACCAGACCGTCCAACTCTGCCCGGGAGGGACTCATCGGCCCGGCGTTGATGCCCCGGACCACGCCCCCCGAGGCGAGAGCGCCGGCGAAGCCGCGGAAGCCGGTGCCCGAGAACGCATCCGACAGCTCGGTCACCTCCATGCCGAAACGTAGATCCGGCTTGTCGGTGCCGTAGCGGGCCAGCGCCTCGTCGTAAGTGATCCTGGGTAGTGGTAGTGGGAGCTCGGCGCCGCGCAGGTCTCGCACCACGGCCGCCACCACCTGCTCGATGGCGGCGAAGACGTCCTCCCGCTCCCAGAACGATCCCTCCAGGTCCAGCTGGGTGAACTCGATCTGGCGATCGGCCCGGGTGTCCTCGTCCCGGTAGCAGCGGGCGATCTGGTAGTAGCGCTCCACCCCGGCAATCATGAGCAACTGCTTGAAGAGCTGAGGACTCTGGGGTAGGGCGTAGAACCGGCCGAGCCGCAGCCGGCTCGGTACCAGGAAGTCCCGGGCTCCCTCGGGCGTCGAGTTGACGAGCGTGGGGGTCTCCACATCCAGGAAGCCCAGGCCGTCGAGAGTGCGCCGTATGGCGCTGATGCACCGGGAACGGGCTCGCAGATTGGCGGCCATGCGGGGGCGGCGCAGATCCAGATAGCGATACTCGAGCCGGACCCGCTCCTCCGAGTGGGAACGGTCGTCGATCATGAACGGGAGTGGCGCCGCCCTGCTCAACACCTCGAGCACACCGGCTTCGACCTCGAAGTCCCCGGTGGGGAGGTCAGGGTTCTCGGTCCCGGCCGGGCGCCGGCGGAGCGTACCCTCCACGCGGACGCAGTACTCCATGCGGAGGTCCGATGCGGACGGGACCACAGCCGGATCGACCACCACTTGCACTATCCCCCGCCCGTCCCTCAGGTCGAAGAACGAGATACCGCCCAGGTCCCTGACCCGAGCCACCCAGCCGGCCACCCTCACATGCTGATCCAGCTGATCGGGTCCCAGCTCGTCGGCGAAATGCGAACGGTAAGCGGTCATGACCCGCCTCCCGCGGGACCGCCGATGACCCAAGCCGCCACCTCGCCGGCCGGTATGGTGCGCTCATCGCCCGAGCTGAGGTCCTTGACGGTCACCAACCCGTCGTCCCACTCGGCGCCGATCACCACCGCTGCCGCCGCATCACGTCGATTGGCCGCCCGGAACTGCGCCTTGACGGATCGGCGGCCCGCCACCAGGTCACACCGGACCCCCGCCGCCCTGAGGCGACGGGCGAAGGCATGGGCGAGGCTGCGGCGCTCCTGGTCGGCCACCACCAGGAACACGTCCAGCGCCCTCGCCGGCGGGCTCTGCCCGGCCGCCGACAGTATCCGGTCGAGCCCCAGCGCCAGACCTACGCCCGGTAGATCGCCGCCGCCGAGCAGCCGGGACAATCCGTCGTAACGGCCGCCGCCACCGACCGCGTTATGGGCCGCGGCATAGCTTGGCGGGATGTACTCGAACACGGTGCGGTTGTAGTAGTCCAGCCCCCGCACCAACCGGGGGGCGTGGCGGTGCGCGATTCCCCGCTCCTGGAGACCGGCGAGGAGCTGGCTGTGATGGGCGGCCGCCTCCCCTTCCAGATAGTCGACGGGAACGGGAGCGTCAGCCACCACTTCCTGGTCGGCTTTGGAATCGAGCACCCGCAAGGGGTTGGTATGGATCCGCCGGCGGGCATCCTTGGAGAACAGGTGGCTTCGCTCGGCAAGCCAGCCCGACAGCCGGGCGTGGTAGGCCACCCGATCCGGGGCGTCACCGATGGAGTTCACGTGCACGACCACGTCGCCGAGGCCGCAATCCAGCAGGTAGCGATAGCCGAGTTCGATCACCTCCAGGTCGGCCTCGGCGTCAGGGGCGCCCAGGTACTCGACCCCCAATTGCCAGAACTGCCGGCGACGGCCCTCCTGCGGGCGTTCATACCGGAAGCACGGCCCCGAGTAGGCGCCCTTGAACTCGCCCGACAGGCCCCCCTGGATGTAGGCCCTCAGAACACTGGCGGTGACCTCGGGACGGAGAGTGAGATGCCGCCCTCCCTTGTCCCGGAAGCTGTACATCTGCTTCTCGACCACCTCGGTAGCCTCGCCCACCCCCCGTGCGAACAGGTCGGTGGCCTCGAATATGGGGGTGGCGACGTAGGCATACCCGTACTGTTCGGCCAGCAAGTCCCAGGAACGGAGCAGCTCGCGCCAGCGCCGGGACTCCGGGGGCAATACGTCGTCGGTGCCCTTGGGCGCCCGGAAGCTCATGCACACACCCGGGAGGGTGCTGAAGAAGACGGGGATCTTGGTTGGCCGCACATCTTGACCAGGGGTTTCATTCTAGGCCTCCAGGCCAACTGGACATTTTTCAGTACCCTCCCAGAAAGGGATTGGAACGCCGCTCGCGGCCGATCGTGGTCGAGGGACCATGGCCCGGCATGACGGTTACCCCGTCGTCGAGGGGGATCACTTTCTCCCTCATGCTCTTCATGAGGGTCTGGTAATCCCCGCCGGGGAGGTCGGTTCGGCCGATCGAGCCGGCGAACAGCTGGTCGCCCGAGAAGAGTATCGCCTCTTCGGACAGATAGAAACAACAGTGCCCGGGAGTATGTCCGGGCGTAGCCACTACGTCGAGCCGGAGTCCGGCCAGATCGAGAGACAGGCCGTCGGAGAGCTCCCGATAGCTCTCGGGCGACCGGTAGTCCCCCGGCGGAACGGTCCCCATCAAGGTGCGGAGCTGCTCCTCCGGACGACGGGCCAGGAAGTCATCATCAGGGTGGAGGTAGACGGAGACCCCGGTTCCGGCCACGAAGCTACCGGCGCCTCCCAGGTGATCGACATGGCCATGGGTGACCAGTAGGGCCGTCGGGACCAGGTCATGCGCCGCCAGCAGACCGGCGACGGGGTCGAGGCAGTCCGGTGGAGCATCGATGACGACAGCCGGCCCGCCGGTCTCGGGGGCGACCACGTAGGTGTTGGTGGCGGCCAGCCACAACTCGAGTCGACGGATGAGCATACGGCGGCCAGGTTAGAGTCGACGGATGGCGCCCCACCGGGCGCTTGCTGGCATCAACCCGGCCGCAGGCGGAAGGCTTCGTAGACGCTGGCAACCCGGCGCACGCCTGCCAGCAACCGGTCCAACTGGCCGGGATCCGATAGCTCCACCTCGTATCGGAGGACCGCGACCCGGTCGCGGTCGGTCCGCGAGGACGCCCCCACGATGTTGGCGCCCGCATCCGATATGACCGAGGTGATGTCCCGAAGCAGGTTGGGCCGGTCGAGAGCCTCCACCTGTATCCACGCACTGAAGCTGCTGAGCTGGCCCGGCGCCCAACTCGCCTCGATCATGCGCTCCTCCTGGCCGGCCAGGCGCTGCATATTGCTGCATTCGGTGCGATGGATCGACACTCCTCGACCGACTGTGACGAACCCCACCAGATCATCGCCGGGTACCGGACTGCAGCACCGGGCGATCCGGACCCAGACGTCATCGAATCCCTCCACTATGACACCCTCGCCGGCCGGTCGGTCCGTCCTCCGCCGCACCGGGTCTAACGTCCCGAGATCCTCCCCCACCACCGGAGTCGAGAGCACCCGCTTGATCCGGCTGACGACCGTCTGCGGGGCTACCGCACCGTCCCCGACCGCTATGTACATCGTCTCCGTGTCGCGGTAGCCGAGCGTGAGGGCCACGTCGTGAAGCACCCTGGTCCGCTCGTTCTTGATGATGTGGACCCGGTCCCGCCTGATCAGGTCCTGGACGGCGTCCCGTCCCGACTGGAGGGACTCCTTGCGGCGAGCCCGTGAGAACCACTGCTTGATCTTGGAGCGGGCCTTGGAGGTGCGGACGAAGCCGAGCCAGTCCCTGGTGGGTCCGGAGTCGTCGGACTTGGTGGTGATGATCTCCACGATGTCGCCCGATTGGAGCTCGGTGGCCAGGGTCACCAGCCGTCCGTTCACCTTGGCTCCCACGCACCGGTGGCCCACCTCGGTGTGGACCGAGTAGGCGAAGTCCACAGGAGTGGCGCCGCGCGGCAGGGTCTTCACGTCCCCCTGCGGGGTGAGCACGAACACCAGGTCCTCGTACAGGTCGAGCTTGAGGTTGGCCAGGAACTCGGCCGGGTCCTCGTAGTCGGCCGGCAGGTTGCGGAGATCCACCATCCACGCCAGGTCGGTGCTCGTCCCGCCTTCCTTGTATCTCCAGTGGGCGGCGATGCCGAACTCCGCGCGCAGATCCATCTCGTGAGTGCGGATCTGAACCTCCAGCGGCTTGCCGTCGGGACCGATCACGGTGGTGTGCAGGCTCTGGTAGAGATTGAACTTGGGAAGGGCTATATAGTCCTTGAACCGCCCCTGGACCGGAGTCCACCGGGAGTGGACCAGCCCCAGCGCGCCGTAGCAGTCCTTGACTATCTCCACCAGGATCCGGATACCGATCAGGTCGTGGATGTCCTCGAACGACAACCTGCTGTCGACCATCTTGCGGTAGATGGAATAGTGGTGCTTCGGGCGTCCCTTGAGCACCGCGTCTATCCCGGCTCGGGCCAGTATCTCACTCGCCTCCGACATGACCTGGCGGATCACGGCCTCCCGCTCGGGCGCCCGCTGCCGGATGAGGTCCTCGATCTCCTGGTAGCGGCCCGGGTACAGGATCTCGAAGCAGAGGTTTTCCATCTCATGCTTGACCTCCTGGAAGCCCATCCGATGAGCCAGCGGCGCGTAGATCTCCAGACTCTCCCGCGCCTTGATTTGCTGGCGCTCCACCGGCAGCGGATGGATGGTCCTGAGGTTGTGGAGCCGGTCGGCGAGCTTGATGATCAGCACGCGCACATCCTGAGCCATGGATACCACCATCTTGCGGATGGTCTCTGCCTGGGCCTCCTCCCGCGTGATGTCGAACTCCACTCCGTCCAGCTTGGTGACCCCGTCGGTTATGCGGGCCACGTTCTCACCGAACAGGTCCTCGACTTCGCGGAGGGTCAGGTCGGTGTCCTCCACGGTGTCGTGGAGCAGTCCGGCGGCGATCGTCTCGGCATCGAGCCCGTACTCGGCCAGTATCTGCGCGACCGCGATGGGATGGGTGATGAAGGGATCGCCGGACAGCCGGAACTGGCCGGCGTGGTAGCTCTGAGCCAGGTCGTAGGCATGGATGACGATGTCGTCGTCGGCATCCGGGAAGTGACCTCTAAGGGCGGAGAGGATCGGTTCCAGCTCGGCTTGGGCGGCATCGTGGCGACCGCGCGCTACCGCAAGGTCTGTCATGGCTCAGCTGTCATAGGTCAGGATCGAATGCAGATCGACTCCGTCCAGCGTTTCCCTTCCACCCAGAAAGGCCAGCTCGATGAGTACCCCCATGCCGACCAGTTCCGCGTCCAGCCCCCGGATCAGGTTGGTAGCCGCCCGGGCCGTGCCGCCGGTGGCTATCACGTCGTCCACTAGCAGCACCCGGTCGTCCGGGCCGACGCCGTCGACATGAACCTCCAGCGCGTCTAGCCCGTACTCGAGTTGGTACTCCTCCTTACGGGTGTGGTAGGGCAACTTTCCCGGCTTCCGCAGCGGTACGAAGCCGCAGCCGAGGACGAGGGCGACAGCCGGCGCCAGCACGAAACCCCGGGCCTCGATCCCCGCCACCGTGGTCACACTCGCATCTTCGAACGGAGCAGCGAGCAGGTCTGTGGCCAACCGGAGGGCGTCGGGATCGGCCAGCAGCGGCGTGATGTCCTTGAACGTCACCTCCGGAACCGGGAAGCCGGGGACGTCACGGACCAGCGTGCTCAACCGACCGACATCCATCACCGTCATCCTAGGAGGGTGGTCGGATAGAGCCGGGCGGGAGGGACGCGGGTCTCATCTACTTCTGCCTTCGAGCGGTCTGCTGGCCTCTGGAACTGAGACGGTGACCGGCGGGTCTCGAGCCACCGGCCTTGCGTTCCGACCGGTAGCGGCGCCTCGACCACTCCGTCTCGCGTTCCTTCCACAGGGCGAGCAGCGGCGCGGCCACGAATATCGACGAGTAGGTACCGGCAGCGATCCCTACGAACAGCGCCAGCGCGAAGTCGCGGAGCGTGCCGGCTCCCAGCAGCAACGAGCCGATGAACAGCAGGGAACCAACCGGGAGCAGGCTGGTGAGCGAGGTGTTGATGGATCGCATCAACACCTGGTTCATGGACCGGTTCACCAGGTCGGTGTAGGTACGCCGGTCCCGGTCGGACTCCACGTTCTCCTTGATCTTGTCGTAGACGACCACGGTGTCGTAGAGGGAGTACCCGAGGATCGTGAGCACCGCCACCACCGTGGCCGGGGTGACCTCGAAGCCCAGCAGCGAATACGCCCCCGCCGTCAGGATCAGGTCGTGCAACAGGGCCGCTATGGCGCCGATCGCCATCTTCCACTCGAACCGGATGCTGATGAAGACCACCACCACGCCCAGGAACACCAGCAACGCCTGCATCGCC
The DNA here is from genome assembly GCA_028821235.1 of bacterium. Lineage (NCBI taxonomy): Bacteria > bacterium. Next base: position 23,144 of record JAPPGV010000120.1, on the reverse strand, counting down.
CGCCCGGCGATCTGGCGCCCGAACGTGGGGCCCACCGACTCCACGTCGGTCACTTCGATCGTGGTCCCGGCCACCTCTACGAGTGACACCACCATCGAGCGCTCGGTGTCGAGGTCGACCGCTTCGGTCTGGATCCGGATCGAAGTGCCGTCGTCCACCAGCTGCACGCGGGCCGCGGCGCCCATCGATCCCAAGGCCGAGCGGATCTCACCGATACCCGCGCCGGCCGGGTTGGGCATGCTGATGGAGGTACCACCGGTGAAGTCCAGGCTGAGGTTGAGGTTGCGGATGCCCAGGCTCAGCAGGCAGAGCGCGATCGCGACGCCCGAGACGATGAACCACCGGCGGGCCTGGCCGACGAAGTCGATCGAGGTCTCGGCCCGGTAGAGACGGCCGATCGCGCTCATCGCGAGGCCCCCTGGGGCAGCTGCTGTCCGGTCGTGCCCCGGATGCTGAAGAACCCGCCGTCGCCGAGCCGGCTCCGGGCCATGATCGCCGACGCGTTGCGCGTGAACACTACGAACACGATCACGTCGAGCACCGTGGCGATGCCCAGTGCCTGGGCGAAGCCCTTGACCGGACCGATCGCCAGCGCCCACAAGAGCACCGCGCCGACGAACGACACGAAGTCGGCGGTGAGGATGGTCCGGAAGGCCCGCCGGTAGGCCTCCCTATTGGCGTCGACGACAGTCCGGCCGTTGCGGATCTCCTCTTTGGTCCGCTCGAACAGGACGATGTAAGAGTCGGTGGTGATCCCGATCGACACGATCACCCCGGCCACCCCGGAAAGGGTCAGGGTAAGGCCCTGCCAGGCTCCGAGCACCCCGAAGATGACGATCAGCAGGCTGCCGAACACGGTCAACCCCAGCAGGGTCACCAATCCGAGGGAGCGGTAGTAGACCATCAGGAAGAACACCACCAGCACCAAGGCCCCCACGCCCGCGATCAGTCCCGCTCGTAGGGAGTCCTCGCCGAGGGTTGCCGAGACCTTCTGGACCGCTGATCGCTCGAAGGCCACCGGCAACGACCCGTACCGCAAAACGGTGGTCAGATCCTCGGCTTCCTCCTGTTGGTCCTCCGACGCGCCCAGGGTTATGACCGCGGTACCCCCGCTGATTCCGTCCGGACCGACGCCGGCCGAGATCTCCGGCGCCGAAACAACCGCTCCGTCCAGCACTATCGCCAACCGGCGGTTGGGGGTTCCCATGGGATACTGGGCGAGCAGCCCGGTGACCGCCGCGAACCGGCCGGCGCCCTCCCCGGTCATGTTGAGCTGCACCGTCCATGCGCTATCGGCATACTGCCCGAAGAGGGCTAGGGCCGAAGCCACCTCCGCGCCGGTCAGGAGGCTCGGCACGGTGGGCAATCGGGAACAGTCCAGCCCGTGGTTACAGATGCCCTGGCGATGGGCGGCGATGTCCGCCGGGCCCACCTCGTAGACCGCGGCGATGTTCCCCAGGTCGTCGTACTCGGGCAGGAACGATCTGTCCGCGTTGATGTCGTCTTCGACGGTGAGCCCGGTCTCGGGGTCGACGCCGTCGGGGAACACGAAGCCTTCACCCTGCTCCCCCGCCCCCAGATACGGTGAGATGGACAGGACCGGCCGGAAGGACAGCAGCCCGGTTCTCCCCACCGCGTTCAGCGCCCGCTCCTGATCGGTCACGCCGGGCAACTGGACCAGTATCGAAGTTCCTCCGGTGATGGAGATCTCCGGCTCCTGGACGCTCCCGAAGTCCTCGATCCGCCGCCTCATGACCTCGACCGCGGTCTCGATCACTCTCTCGTCGGTGCCTTCCGGCCCCTCCAGGATGACCGAGGTTCCGCCCTGCAGGTCAAGGCCCAGCCGGGGGGTCCAGCCGAGAGCGAAGATCGCAACCAGCCCACCCCAGGCGAGACCAGCCAGGATGACGACCGCGAGCCAGCGGCGAAACACGGGAGAGTTCTACTCCTAGGAGGAGTCGGCGTTCATGCGGGATGCCACGGCGCTGCGCAGCACCCTGATGCGCCCTTCCTCGATGCCGAGGGTCACCCAGTCGTCGCCCAACCCGACGATCACTCCCATCAGGCCACCGATGGTGCGAACCTGATCGCCGACCTCCAGGGCGGCCGACAGAGCTTGCTGCTTCCGGGTCCGCTTGCGCTGCGGCCGGATGATGAGGAAGTACATGAGCGCGCCGAGCAGCAACAGCGGCCACAGGACGCTGAGACCGCCACCGGCGTCTGTCTGGGCTATGTAGGCAACGGACACCTTTTCACACCTCTTTCGGATCGGTTTTGCTTGGGACCGCCTCGGATACGGACCCACCTGTATGAGGGTGGGTCGATGGTAGCGGTCATGACGAAGAGGGGAAGTTGAGGTTACGGGACATGCTCTAGGGCCCTTGCCCACGCCGGGCCACCACGCGTCTATGGAGCCGGGCGAAGGCGCCGGCCGCGATTGCCTCCCGGACCTCCTCCAGCAGCCGGTGCGTGGCGGCCAGGTTGTGTATGGAGAGAAGCCGGGGCAACGACAGCTCGCGGGTGTTGGCCAGATGCCGCAGATAGGCGCGCGAATAGGTACGGCAGGTCGAGCACGGGCACTCGGGATCGAGGGGCGCTTCGTCTCCGGCGAACCGGGCCAGCCGGATGTTGTAGTCGCCCCGGCTGCTGATGACCTTGCCGTGACGGGCCAGCCGCGTCGGCCACACGCAGTCGAACAGGTCCACTCCCCTGGCGATGGCTTCGAGCAGCCCCTCCGTGTCTCCGAGGCCCATGAAGTAGCGGGGCGCCTCGGCAGGAAGGCCGGCCACCGCAGCCTCCACGGACTCGTTCCGGCGTCCGAGGTCCTCACCGACGGAGAGGCCTCCGATCCCGAACCCGTCCACATCCAGCTGGGCGGTACGCCGGGCGCTCTCGTAACGCAGGTCGGGATCGGCGCCGCCCTGGACGATGCCGAACAGCGCCTGGTCCTCCCTGCTGCGGACGCCAACCGAGCGTTCGGCCCACCGCAAGGTGCGCTCCATGGCCTCCGCCACGGCGTCTGTGGGCGCCGGCAGGCCGATGCAGACGTCGAGCACCATGGCGATGTCGGGGCCCAACTCCTCCTGGATGAACACGGCCTGCTCGGGAGTCAGGAACTGAGGCGAGCCGTCGTAGACGGACTTGAAGCCGCATCCCTCCTCGGTTATGGAGGCTCGCAGCGAGAAGGCCTGGTAGCCGCCGGAGTCGGTCAGGATCGGACCGTCCCAACCCATGAACGTGTGGAGCCCGCCCAGGGCGGAGATGCGCCCGGCGCCGGGCCGGAGCATCAGGTGGTAGGTGTTGGCCAGCACCATCCCGGTGCCGACGGCGCGCAGGTCGCGGGAGTCGAGGCCCTTCACCGAAGCCCTGGTGGCGACCGGCATGAAGGCGGGGGTCTCGACGGCGCCGTGTGGGGTTGAGAGAAGGCCCCGGCGGGCCGCGCCATCCTCGGCCTGGCACCGGTAGGTGACCGGGCGGGCGCGCGTCATCGGGAACCGGCCGGGGTCGGTGCCCGCTCCAGGAGCATGGCATCGCCGAAGGAGAGGAAGCGGTAGCCGCGGTCGCGGGCCGTCTCGTAGACCGACCGCCATGATCCCCCTACGAAGGCCGCCACCAGGACCAGCAGCGAGGACCCCGGCATGTGGAAGTTGGTCAGGAGCACATCCACGGCTCCGAAGCGGTGGCCGGGCGTGATGTAGAGGCTGGTCGAGCCCCGGTACGGGGCCGGCCGTCCGTCACGCCAGGCCGTCTCGAGGGCCCGCACCACCGTGGTCCCCACCGCCACCACCCGGCCTCCGGTTCGGCGGGTCTCCATCATCCGGTCCACTGTGGCTTCGGGCACGTCCATCCATTCAGAGTGCATGCGGTGATCGGCGATCTCCTCGGTGGTGATCGGGCGAAAGGTGTCCAGGCCGATCCGGAGCTCGATACGCGCCAGGCCGATCCCCCGTTCCGCCAGGCCGCCCAGGATACGGGAGGTGAGGTGGAGGCCTGCGGTGGGGGCGGCGGCCGAGCCCACCCGGTCCGCGAACACCGTCTGGTACCGCTCCGGGTCGTCGAGTGTCCGGTGGATGTAGGGAGGGAGCGGGACCAGGCCCGCCTCCGCGATGGCGCGCTCCACGACCTCCTCCCCTGCTTCGCCCGTTGCGGTCCGGAGTGTCAGGTCGACCTGGCCTTCCACCGGATCGGTCTCGACACGGGCCACCAGCCCGCCGGTTCGGACCATGGAGCCCGCTCTAAGGCGGCGGGCGGGCCGGGCCAGCGCCTGCCAGCGATCACCCCTGCGTCCCAGGAGCAGTAGTTCCACCCGTCCACCGGTGGGTTCCCGCCGGCCGATCAGGCGGGCAGCCCGCACCCTGGTGTCGTTGACCACCACGAGGTCGCCGGGATGCAGGAGCTCCGGCAGGTCCCGGACCGTCCAATCGGTCAGGTCGGACGCCCGGATCAGCCGAGCCGAGTCGCGGGGCTCGACCGGGGACTGGGCGATCAGGTGATCGGGAAGCCGGTAGGCGAAGCCGGAGGTTTTCAAGGGAGCAAGCTGGTGGACATTAGGCAGGCGTCAGTGGCCGGTGGCCGCCTAGCCTAGGAAGGAAGTCTGGGCCGATCCGGGCGCCGGCACGCCCATGTGCTCGTAGCTGAGCGCCGTGGCCATCCGCCCGCGCGGGGTGCGCGCCACCAGTCCCCGCTGGACGAGAAACGGCTCGTAGGCCGACTCCACCGTCTCCGGCTCCTCCCCAACGGCGATCGCCAGGGTGGTGAGCCCCACGGGGCCGCCGCCGAACTTGGACACGATGGCGTCGAGGATCATTCGGTCCACCTTGTCCAGTCCCAGATCGTCCACCTCCCAGAGCGCCATACCGGCCGCGGCGACGGCCTCGTCTATGCGCCCGTCCGCCCGCGCCACCGCGTACTCGCTCATCCTGGTCAGCAGGCGGTTGGCAATGCGCGGCGTGCCCCGGCTCCGGACCGCCACGTAGCCGGCGGCATGGTCGGTCACCGGGACGCCGATGATGGTCGCCGACCTAGTCACGATCCGCTTCAGTTCATCGTCCTCGTAGTAGTCGAGCCGGTCCACCATGCCGAAACGATCCCGCAGGGGGGCGGTCACCGTTCCGATCCTGGTGGTGGCGCCGACCAGGGTGAACCGGGGCAGGCTCAGGCGGAGCGATTGGGCGGTCGGGCCCTTGCCGACCACGATGTCGAGGGCGAAGTCCTCCATCGCCGAGTACAGGACCTCCTCTATGACCCGCTGCAGGCGGTGGATCTCGTCGATGAACAGCACGTCCCCGTACTCCAGCCCCGACAGGATGGCGGCCAGGTCTCCGGGGCGTTCCACCGCCGGGCCCGAGGTCGAGCGGAGCTGCGCCCCCATCTCGGCGGCGATGATGCGGGCCAGGGTGGTCTTGCCCAGGCCGGGCGGACCCGAGAGCAGCAGGTGATCGAGGGGGCGGCCCAGCTTGATCGAGGCGTCCATGGAGACGGAGAGGCGCTGCTTGATCTTCCGCTGCCCCACGAACTCGTCCAGCGTCTTGGGACGGAGCAGCACCTCGCCGGCGTGGTCCTCCTCGGTGGGGTGGGTGGCCAGGAGGCCGTCCTCACGCACCGGAGAGGCCCCTGTTCCGGCCCATCACCTTGAGCGCGCTCCTGACCATCTCCTCCACCGGTCCGTCGAGCGAAATCTCCTCCAGGGCCGCACGAACCTCGACCGGCAGGTAGCCCAGGGACTCGAGGGCCTCCCTGACCCTCGCCACCTCCGAGGTAGATGCCATGCCCACCACCATGGAGCCCAGCTTGGGCCGGAGGTCGAGGATCAGCTTCTCGGCCTTGCGCTTACCGATCCCGGGGGCCGCCACCAGCGCCGCGACATCATCCGTGGCTACGGCCTGGCGGAGATCGGCCGGGCGCATTGTCGCCAGGATGGCCATGGCCAGGGCCGGCCCCACGCCGCTGGCGCCCAGGAGGATCCTGAACATGTCGCGGCTGGCCTGCCCGTCGAAGCCGTAGAGAGCCATGTTGTCCTCCCGCACCGCCAGGTGGGTATGCAGCACCACCTCCTCGCCCAGGCCGGGCAGAGACGTCAGATCCCGAGGCGTCACGTTCACCTCGTAACCGACGCCGCCGGCCTCGATCACGACACCCGACTCGCCCTTGGCGACCAGCATGCCCCGGAGCCGGCCGATCATCCGGCAGCCCTCCGAGCCGCCGCCTCGACGCGGCCCAGCCGGTTGCCCGTGCTCTGCATGTGGCAGAGGGCGATGGCCAGGGCATCGGCGGCGTCGGCCGGTCGGGGCGCCTCCCGCATGCCGAGACGCCGCGCCACCATCTGCTGGACCTGCGCCTTGGAAGCCCGGCCGTCGCCGGTGACGATCGCCTTGACAGCCGAAGGGGAGTACTCGAACACCTCGAGCCCTGCCCGTGCCGCCGCCAGCATTATCACCCCCGAAGCCTGGCTCACCTGGGTGGCGGTGAGACGGTTCCGGTTGACGAAGACCCGCTCGATGGCCATCACCTCCGGCCGGACCTCCTCGATCAGCTCCGTGATGTCCTGGTACAGGACGTCCAGCCGGGTGGCGGTGGGCAGGCCGGCTTCCGTCCTGATCACGCCCGCGGCCCGGACGGCCGGCGAGCCGGCGCCCCTGCGGACCGCACCGAACCCGGTGGTCGTCAGCCCGGGATCGATACCGATCACGAGCACGGCGTTTCCGGGGCCGGTACCGGTGATGCGAACATACGTTCTAGCCTAGCCGAGGCTAGGCACGGTTCCGGCTCTTTCCGGCCTGCCAAACGTCTTGCCAGTGGTCTGTCTGTGGAATGGCGGCGTGGTATGGCGTCGGCAGCGGTGTTCCTCGCAAGGCCCGCTGACGAAGGCGTGCCCGCAGCGGCACGGTGAGGAAGCGGAACGCAGCGAGGGGCGCCGATGACCGCCAGAGTACGCCTAGCGGTTCCACAGACAGACCACTACCAATCGTCGGGGTCCACGCGCTGGCTCCGGAGCCACTCGATGACCCGGTCACGATGGAACAGGAGGCGCCCCTTCACGCGGGCGCAGTCGATCCAGCCCTCTCCGATGAGCCGGCGGGTCTCCTCTATGGAGAGACCGAGCAGGTCGGCCACCCCGGGCACATCGAGGACCGGGGGGAAGAGCCGGGGATCGCTGCCGGCATCCGATGGGTAGATCATGCCGTCGCCCAGTCGTCGCGCGCGAATCGCAAGTCCCGCTCCATTGTCAGGGGTTGGCAGGAGCGACGGTCACGTTTGTGATCTGGTCCGTCACCCAGGTGATCACGGTTGTCCCCGCATTTGTAAGCCCCGTCCGGAGGGCGAACACCACCAGCACGCCGACCACTATCCAGGCCAGGATCGTCGAGGTCTCGGCTGCTCCCTTCTCCTCCCGAATCCACAGCGTACGGGCATGAACCCGCGCCATCGTCCTGGCGCCGATCTTGATCTTCACCTTTGCTCCCTTCCTATCTCGGAATTGCTCGATACGACCCGACCAACGAACCAGCAGAGCCACCTGACCCGCCGAACCCCTGCTCCCCCAATCTGCTCATCCCCCGAACACGATCGATGGGATCGGGGCGGCCATGAACAGCATCGTGATGGGCGCGAGGACCACCACCACCGGAATGACCATCAGGATCCGCCGCCGCGCCGCCGCCCTCCTGAGCGCATCCCGCCGCATCGCCCTCAGGTCCTTCGACAGCCCGAGCAGCGCATGGGAGAGATCGGATCCCTGCTCCTGGGATCTCGCCATGACGCGGTAGGTCCGGGCCGCCTCCGGCTCCGGCGTCAGCCTCTCCGCCCGGGCCATGGCCTCGGCGAAGACCCAACCCCGCTCGTGCAGGTGGAGCACCTCGGCGATCTCCTCCACCGCGATCCCGCGGGCGCGGCTCACCACGTACCGAAGACCCTGGATGGGTCCACCTCCCACCCGGGTGTACATGGCCACCAGCTGGTTGATGGTGTAGAGCTCCGAGCGGATGGCCTCCCGGCGACGGCGGACAGCCTCGGACAACCGGGTACGAACCTGGAGACCGCCCAAGGTTGCACCGGCCGCCATGAACAGGATCACCCTCATGGCGGACCCGCCACTCAGCAACGCGACTCCTGCCAGACCGGTGGCGTACAGGACCATCAGGCCGAGGGACCGCATCCGGTATGCCCGGGGTCGTGCGGCTTCATCCAGATCCGGAAACAGACCCCCCTGGCGCAGGCGGACGGCCAGCTCCCGATCGTCCATCGGCATCAGGAGCCGCGCCAACGGATACACCACCCCGGCCAACATCGGTCCAACCAAGCGGCGAATGGCACCCTCGCCGAACGTCCGTCCCGGATCCATCCGGCCCGCGGCGTCGGCGCTCGGACGGAACTCGAACCCGGGGGCGTTGGAGTAGGGTCGCACCCGCGACCGCAGGCGCCGAGGCGGCTTTATCCAGAGCGCAACCCCGGATACGGCAAAGACCACCGAAGAGGCAACCGCCAGGACCGACAAGCCGGTTCTCATCGCCACACTCCCTTCTCGACTTCCCGGGCGCCGGCCAGCACACGAGGCTCACCGGTCGACCGGCCGATGTACTTCAGGAGCGCCACCCCGATCGCCGACCACACCACCGCCGCCAGGACCACGACCAAACCGGAACCGGAGCGATAGAAGGCCTGGTACTGGTCCGAGGTCTGCGTGAGAAACAGCAGCAGGAGCCACGGAATAAGCACCACCACCCAACTCTCGATGCGTTGCTCGGTTCCGTCGGCCCGGATTTCGGCCTCGAGGCGGAGATCCTCCGTTATCTCTCCGATCAGATCGCGGAGCACCTCCGCGACGAGACCACCGCCGTGCTCGTGCGCCAGCACCAAGACCTCCAGGATCCGATCGGAGTTGGGATCGCCCAGTTCCTCCTTCATCATCTCCAAGCCGGGGATCACCCCCATCATGCGGGCCATGAGTCGGAACCGACCGAACGCGGGTCGGAGCGGCGCCGGCCCCCGTTCGGCCAGGTCGCCCAGAGCGAGTGTCAACGTCGACCCTGCCGAGATGGCCGCAAGCGCGTCCCGGAGAGCATCCGGCCAGGCCTGGCGGATCTGGCGGAGCCGTTCACGGCGGCGGCGCGTGTAGAAGGCATACGGCGCGAGCGCCATGACGACGGCCGGCATGATCGCCAACCACCAAGCGGCTGTGACTACGGTCATGACGGCCAGCGTCGCCAAACCCAAGGCACCGGAGCCGGCCAAGAACTGGAGCGGGCTCAGGTCGCTTCCTGCCTGTACCAGCCAGAGGTGATAGCGGGACAGGTCGCGCCGGGCGGAAGCCCTGCGGCGCACGGCGGCCGTGTAACCCGTGAACAGGCCGGCCGCCATGTAGACGGCCACTCCCGTGGCCAGGGACGCCAGCAGCCTCACAGCGGCGGCTCCCAGCACTCGGACAGCACGGCTTCGATGCCGGCGCCGTCGGGAAGGGACCGTTCCAGCCGCTGCCGGACGCCGGGCGGCGGGAGTACGCCGGTCCACTCGAGGGTTGCGGCGACATCGTTCCGGCGGAACAGGGGCTCGGTCGCGAGCCCGCCGCGCCGGTGACGGGGGTCGAGGACCAGTATCTCCATGACCCGGCGCCGGATGCCCGTCGCGCCGGTCGGCTGGTCCCGCTGCAGGTGTACCACGAAGTCGATGGCCGTACCGAACACGCGGGTCAGGATTGCCTCGGTCACATTCTCACCGGCCATCAAGGCTGCGTTCACCAGCGCAACCAGAGCCGCAGAAGCAGAATCGGCGTGGATGGTGCAGGCGAACCCGCACCCGGCGTTGACCGCCCGGGTGAGCTCGAATGCTTCCGATCCCCGTACCTCGCCGACGCAGATGAGGTCAGGACGCTGTGCCAGCACCACCTTCACCAGATCCCGAAGCGTGTAGCGCCGGCTACCGTCAAGGTTGGGCGGGCTCGCCTCGTAGAAACTCCCGTGGAGCAAGGGCATGTCGAGCTCCCTGACCTCCTCGCATACCCGGACACAAAGATCGGCAGGAACCGACCTCAGATAGGCGCTCAGGAGGGTGGTCTTGCCCGCCCCCGGCGGTCCGCTGAACAGGATGGTGGTGTTGGCTCGGGCCGCCACCCAAAGGAAGGCCGCCGCAGGCCTGGACAGCACGCCGCCCTCCACCAGAAAGCTGAAGTCATAGTTCTTGACCGTGTACTTCCGGAGGGTGACCGACAGGCGGTCCGCCACCGGCGGGATGACCGCGGTGAGGCGAGCCCGTCCCCCGAGCACGCGCGCCTGCTCGATCGGGTTGGAGACATCGAGTCTCCGGTTGGTCCCAGCCAGAATCCGGGTGACGATCTGGCGGTTCTCCTCCTCGGAGGTGGGGGTGTCGAGGGCCTGCAAGCGCCCGGATGAATCGATGAACGTCACCCGCTCACCCTCGATGAAGACCTCTTCTATGTCGTTACGGTCGATCACCGGCGTCAGCGGTCCGTAGCCGACCAGAGAGTCGACCAGCCTCGCGCCGATCTCGGCAAGGATCACGGAACGGGCGGACACCCCCTCCGCCGAAGGCCCTCCTCTGGTAGGCAGATACCAGATGGTCCACCTCGGCCCGGATGGTCTCACCGTCCTCGAGGGGATCCAACTCCAGCTCACCGATGCGTTCCGCCGCTCGCCTTCGCAGGGTCTCGTACGGGCCGGTGCTCACAACGCTTCCCGGTCGCCACTGCTCACCATGGCGCCGCCGAGCTTTTCCACGGTCCTGATGAAGGAACCCTTCGGCGCGGGCGTTCCGTTCCACACGGCGCGATCCAGACCGGTGTCGACCGGTAGCCAGGTTATGGAGTCGGGAACGAGGCTCCTCAGTAGCTCATCGCTCAGCTCGCCCCGCTGGAACTTGGTGAGGGCGCGGGACTCGAACACGATGTGTAGAGGCGCAGCCGTGATGGTGCGTGCCCTGGCGGACCAGGCAAGGGTTCTCGACAACCCGACCGGGGTGGGCTCGGCCAGGCAAACCACCTCCCCCGCCAGTCCGAGCAAGGCCCGGCTCACATCGAAGCGCCCTTCACGGGCCTTGGCCGGACCAGGTTCCTCCAGATACGGAGAGGCCTTGAGGATCACCTCGTCTTGCAGCGCCGAGATGGTCTCGACCAGGTCCACCATCTCCTCCGCCTGAACCGTGTGCCAGTCGGTGGGGTCGGGCAGGCCGGTCAGAAGCGTTACACCGTAGGGCCCGGCCAAGAATGAATCCCTCACGTCACCACGGAGCAACAGATGGGCGTCGAGGGCCGTCAGCAGATTCGGAACGATTGGTAGGGAAAACCGCTGCGCAAGCATCGGGGTGATGGTGTCCACCTCGATCACCATCGCTACACGCTGGCGGGCTTGGAACGCTCCCGCCAGTATGACGGCCACGTCAGCGGCCACGTCACCGCCGGCAACCATCGTGATACGGCCCAACCGAGTCTGCTCGCGGATCGTGGCGGCCCCCACACGTGATCGAGGCAGGCCGTCGAAGGCCACGGTGGCGACTATCTCCAGGATCGTCTCCGGGCCGCCGCCGGCCGGAGCCATGCCGTCCACACCGAGCGCCAGGAGGCGTTCCCTGCCCAGTTCGCCCGAGTCGGGGTCGAAGATTCCCACCACTTTGCGGCCTGCCTTCTGGATCCGATCTACCAGACGCGGGCTCAGGAAGCTGGTGATGTCGTCAATCAGCAGGACCTCGTATTCCGTCTGCAGCGCCTCCGTTGCGGTGAGCACCGTTCCCTTGAGGCGGGCACCGCCGAAATCGCTGAGGAACCGCACCAGCTCGGAGGCCCAACCCCGTTGCGACCCGGCGATGGCGATGACGGGCTCGAATCCGATCACGAGCCCGGCCCGAGCGCGGGCAGCCGGGATTCCCGGATGGCCGGATAGCCACGGTAGGCGGGAAGACCGGTCGATCTGAGCAGGTGGATCGAGCCGGAGTCGAGGGCCGAGGAGAGCAGGAGGGCCTGCACCGGACTCACCGACACGGTCAGACCGAAGCCTGACCCGGACAGGCCCCGACCGGCGGCTGTCACGGCCAGGACTTCGATGCCGGAGGCTACGAAGCGGCTCCTACTCCCCTGGACCAGCACCACGTCGATGCGATCACCGACATGGAGGGCCGCGCCGACGGCTCGATCAGGCGAGATCGGAATGCTCATCGCCCGCTGCCCGTCCGGAGCGGCGACCGGCCTCAGGTCGTCCGCCATCAGCGGGCCGCCCGCTTCCACATCGCGTACCACCACCTGCCCGAAGAGGTTGGCGAGGCGTTCCCGGGAGAGCGCGCGATCCACGAACGGGCCGTCGGCATCCACGTACCGGTAGGAGACATCGGCTGTGCCCAACCGGCTGCCGGCCGGTATGGCATGGGCGGCCACGGGGACTTCGACCCCTTCTCCCTCGTCCCGGAGGATCAGCACATTGAGCAGGAACGCCAGCAGGCCGGCGGTGATCATCACCGCGTGGCCGAAGGAGAGGCGACTGAAGGGATTCCGCCTGCGGCTCGTCGGACGCCGTGGGGTCACCGCCGTCCATGGTGGTGTTCCGGGGTCGACCATGTTCACACTCCTCCTCTGCTGTCAGCCGTAGCGGGATGACTATATCCCATAGTTTCAGAGGATGCGATGGTGTTGAAATAATTTTTAGCACTTTAAATAAGTATGAATGATTATGAATAAACCGACAGAAGCATCGAATTCCAAGAACAATGAAGGGTTCGGAGTGTTTCCTATCCGGCCGGTCCGGCCTCTTGTCGGAAGGTTGAGAGGCGGTGCTGTGACCCCTCTATCTCGGCTTGGTGCGCCGCATCACATAGGCCACCCGGTCGAGGGCAACATGGATCCGCCCGACCGCGGTGCTCATCGCAACATGATCCCTCGCCACCCACTCGATCTTCCCTGTGAAGCCGGATTCTCCGCCCCGGCAAACCACCTCGAAGTCCGCTTCGATGAGCTGGAGCATGCCTATCCGGGCGAGAAAGGTCTCAACCGTATGGCTCTCGGGCTGCCCTTCGCCAATTGTCGGCAACACCGCCAGAGCATCCACACCTGGCAGGCAGACCTCGGCCCGCCCGTTCCGCGTCTCCATGGTCATTAGGTCGTTACGGACGTACACGGGCAGGCCGTCCAGACGGCGCCTACCGACCAGGATGCGCACCATACGACCCGCTTGGGAAGCCTCCCACGCCACGTCGGGCATTCTCTTCTGGCGGGCCGCCAGGATCATCGCCTCGGACTCGGCTACCTCGAACTCCTGCCGGATGTGTGTCTCCATACGCCGGTGCAGTCCCGAGTCGAAAGGATCGTTTCCATACACAGATGCTCTCCCACACTGGCTTCGCAACGGCAAACGATGCTCGCGTCCAAGAGTATCTCCACCGGTGGAGAGATGATCCGGCTTCACTGACGAATTTTCCGCGTTCTGGGTCTTCCGCGTTGTTTTTGGACCGGTATTCAACTCTCAGATGGAACGGATGACAGGATCTAACTGTATACGTTCTTATGACTACTAGTGAATTGGCGCTGTGATGTGCGCCGGCCGGCGGCCTCTTCGCAAGGCCCGCTGACGAAGGCGTACCCGCAGCGGTCTGTCAAGGAGCGAAACGCAGCGACGGGACCGCCGAAGGCAAGCAGAACACGCCAAGCAACTTCACAGGCCGACCACTGCCATCAGGGATCAATATCATCTAACAGCAACTAGCAACTAGCAACTAGCAACTAGCAACTAGCAACTAATCGATGGCTACGAACAGCCGTTCCGAGGCGAAGACGCTGATGCCGACCGGCTGATCAAGCACTTCTACGGTGATACCCCCATAGGGGTCCTTCTGTACCAGGCTGATCCGGGCGTCCGGCCGGATGTGGTTCTCGTCGAGAAACCGCATCATCTCCGCATCGAGCTCCAGCTCCTCCGAGATCCGCTCCAGAGCCAGCGTCTCGCCCCTCTCCATTTCGGCGATCGGCTTCATCCGGGGAGGCTGGTAGCCGGCGCCCGGAATGGGATTGCCGTGCGGACAGGTCTTCGGATCATCCATGGCGGCCCACATGGCCTTCTCGACGTCGTCCGAGATCATGGTCTCCCACACCTCGGCCTCCTCGTGCACCTTCGCCCATGGAAGCTTCAGCACCTCGGAGAGAAACCTCTCGGCGAGGCGGTGCCTGCGCACCACGACCGCGGCGAGGTGGCGACCCTCCTCGGTGAGACGAACCTCGTCAGAGACCTCGACCAGGCCCTCCGCCGTCATCCGGCGGACCATCTCGGACACACTCGCCGGACTCACTCCCAGCCAGCGCGCGATGCGGGCCTGGAGAACCGGAATGCCGGCTTCCTCTAGTTCCCAGATGGCCTCGGCGTATTCGCGGCATCGGACGGAGTAGGCGGGATCGGTCATGCGGCAATCGTAGACATTATCGAACCGGCCCGCCCGCCGACCTAGCCCCCTAGGTGGCAACCGACCGGTCTGACTCCATTCTCAGTCGCCAGGTGGGTCATCGGCACATCGTGGGAATCGGTGGGAAGTCCGTCGACCACCAGCGCCGAGACCGTCACTCCGACCCTCGCCGCGCCTTCGGGCACCGTCAGCAGGAACCGGTCGTAATAGCCGCCGCCGCGGCCCAGACGCTCGCCATCCGGCCCGAACGCCAGGCCCGGCGTGAGCACCACCGCCACGGTCGACGGATCGACGAGGGGAGCAGTGGCCACCGGCTGCTCGAACCCGAACCGGTGCCGCTCGCGGGGCGCGTCCACCGGGTGGAGGGTCAGGGGCCCGCTGGGCGGGGTGCGGGTGACCGCGAACGTCCGGCTCACCCGGTCCGGTACCGCCGTCACGTCGACCTCGTCGGGGAGCGGGAGGTACATGACCACGCTCCCGGCCGGAATTCCGGCCCCGGCCAACCACTCGACGATCCCGTCGACGGCCGCGGCGGCCTCATCATCAGGGATGCCCGGCCGGCGTATCCGCCGAGCCCAGCGCCGAAACTCCTCCTTACCCCCACCGGACGGCGGAGGCGGCGCGCCATGAGACTCCCGGTTCCTCATCGTGGCCTTGCAGGCCGGATGCCTCGGGAAGTCGAAGGCGGTCCGGCGCGGCCCGGCGGCAACTCCTGGAAACAAGGAGGTTCCATCCGGGTGAAGTTAGCTGTTCTCTCGCCTCCGGGATCAGCTATGCCCCCCTGACCGGGGATCGGGCCGCCGCGCCAGGTAACCTGCCCGGCCATGGGAACACTGGCCCGCGGCCTCCGATCGAGCTTGACCTTCGCCGTCGGCATTCCCCTTACCGCGTTCTGCGCGGTGGTGGTCATCCTGCACACCCTGTTTAGACCCCCTGGGGGACTGCTGGAGCGGGTCCCCGGCTTCTGGGGCCGGACGTGGTGCCGGGCCGCCGGCGTGAAGCTCACCGTGGAGGGCTTGGAACGTATTGACCCGAAACAGGCGTACGTGGTGATCTCCAACCATCAGTCGGCCTTCGACATCTTCGCCCACTTCGCAGCCTTGCCGGTTCCGATCCGCTTCCTGGCCAAGCAGGAGCTGTTCAAGATCCCCGTCTTCGGAACGGCCATGCGCAGGATGGGGATCGTGGAGGTCGACCGGGGCGCCGGCCGGGCCACCCACCAGGCCGTCAACCGGGGCGCTGCCCGAAACATGGCCCTAGGACGCTCCCTCATGATCTATCCGGAAGGCACCCGATCACGCGACGGTGCGATGTTGCCGTTCAAGAAGGGGGCCTTCGCCATCGCCCGCAACCTGGGCGTGCCCATCGTGCCCACCGCGATCACGGGCAGCCGCCAGGCCTGGAGCCCGGGGTCAAAGATCATCCGTCCGGGACATGTAACCGTGACGATCCTGGATCCGATCTCGACCGAGAACATGACGCTGCGAGACCTCGGCGGCCTGACCGAGCAGGCGCACTCGCTGATCGCGAAAGTGGCCGATCCCGAGGCCGCCGCGGAGCCCAGCGACAGCCGCACTTGAAGAGCGGCTCCGCCGCTCGGAACACCTCGGTCCAGCACTTCTAAGTGCGGAGCGTCCCCGACCTCCACAGCAGAGAACGACGCCTGGGGTCGCCGAGCCGAGCCTTCCGAGCCAGCCACGCCAGGTAGGCGATCGCGACGATCTCCTGGCCGATCGGTAGCAGGTCGGCGCTGGACAAGCTCGCCAGTCCCGACCAATCGGATTCGATACCGGTGGGAAGCTCGTAGCCCAGCATGGGCCACAGCAGCAGCTGCGGGTCGATCCACCCCAGGTCCAGCACCAGGTGCATGATCGCTCCGGCCGCCACCACCACAGCCCGCTTCCGGCCCCGGCTGCGGCGGCTAGTGAGCACCAGGGCCGCCACCAGCAATCCGAGGCAAAACGCGACAGAGTGGCCGATGAGCCGGCCTGCACCCATCCCCTCAGCCGGAACCCACCAGCCCGCCATCCACTCGATTGCGTCGGGCAGGAGCGCTCCGATCGCCAGGAAGCGGAGGTCCGCGTCAGAGTCCTTGAAAGCCAGCCGGAAAAGGAATACAGCTCCGCCCAGGTGCCAGAAGATCATCGCCCCGCTAGCAGAGCTTCAGAGGCACAGGATGGCGGCGCAGTGGATGCATTGGGGGATGCTGTCCGACGCCACCTCTTCGTACTCGGCCACCGACATCTGAAGATGGCAGGCGCCGCAGACCCTTCCGTCCACCTCCCCTACGACCACCCCACCCCGACGCTTCCTCAGCTGAACGTACTTCCGGAGCAGCCCCCGGTCGATCTCAGGCGCGATTTCGGCCTGCCGTTGCCGGTACCGCGCCAGCGACGCGTCGATTGCCGCCTCGAGCTCGGCGACCCGGGCTGCCAAGCGGCGCTCGACCCCCGATGCCTCCGTAGCCGTCTCTCTCGCCGCCTCCTCTTCCGCGTCCAGGCGCTCGCGCTCTTCGAGCAACTCGAGCAACTCGTCCTCCATCACGGAGACCCGTTTGCGGAGGTTGCCGACCTCATGGCGCAGATGGTCTGCCTCCCGGGCGCTCATGGCCCCTGCGAAGAGGCGCCGCTCCTGCTCCCGAACGCGTTGCTCCGTCATGGTGAGCTCGTCCTCGACACGGGCCGTGGATCTCTCGACGGCCCGCAGCCGGTCGTTCACATCCGAGTGGGCGGCGGCAGTGGCCGCGGCCTCCACCGCAGCCTCCCGGAGCTCGGCCAGTTCGGGCAGCGTGCGGCGGTCAATCCGTAGCTTGTCGATGAGCGAATCCACCTGTTGCAGTTCGAGCAGATCCGAGAAGCTGGTCAGCCGTTCCATCAGAGTCCCCACGGATTGTCGTCGCCCCCGACCAATTCGACGGGCATGTGCGCTATTCCGGCCACCAGATCGTAGAGCGCTCGTACCCCGGGACGCTCCGTGGGGGCATGCCCTGCATCCACCATCACCATCCCCGAGTCTGCCGCCCGCCGAGCCTCATGATGCGAGACGTCGCCGGTGACGTAGGCATCAGCGCCGGCGCAGGCGGCGTCCTCGACTCGGGAGCCACCAGAGCCGGGCAGCACCGCCACACGGCGCACGACCCGGTCGAGCGGGCCTGAGAGGCGGGGCCGGGCGCCGAGCCGTGCTTGCACGAGGTCGGCAAGATCCCCCACCGAGCCACCGAAGGATCCGAAGCGGCCCAACCAGATCTCGTGCCCGGCGCCGGTCATCGAGGAGGCGAAGCCCTCCGGGTCCCGGATCTCCAGGGCAGCGGCCAGCGAATCCGAACTTCCCCCGGCAGCCGCGTCCCAGTTGGTGTGGACCGAAATGACGGCCACCCGCCCTTCCGCGAGGGCGAGTACCCGTCCCTCCGCACCGGGCACGGCGGTCACCGAGCTGAGGGGGCGGAATAGCAGCGGGTGATAGGTGACCACCAGCTCCGCCCCGGATGAGAGGATCCCATCCAGGATCCTGCCGGTGAGCTCATGGACCACCGCCATGGTCGAGACCTCCCGCTCCGGATCGCCGATCTGGAGACCCACCGCGTCCCATTCGGCGGCGGAGGAGAACGGCGCTCGCCGGTCGATTGCGGCAAGGATCTCACCGACACGGAGGCTCATGATGCCGGCCGGACAACCGTGCGGGGGAGACCGGTACCGGCGGCCGGCGGGGAGCCCACGACCTCAGGCGACGCCCGAGACCTCCCACACCCGGGCCTCCCAGATGGACCGCGAGCCGCGGGTGCTGACCCGGACCACTCCGCGCTCCACCAACTCGGAAAGCACCTGGCTGGTGGCGAGCTTGCTCGGGAGGGGTATGGCCCGCTCGGTGAGCTTCCTCACCTTGGTGTAGAGACGCCTGGCGGCCTCGATGATGGAGGATTCATCCTGCAGGGATCCGGTCGGCAGGAATAGGCGCCCGCCGGCGCTCAGTCGGCGCCTTGCCTCCTCGAGCATGCGAATGGGAAGCTCGCTCCCCCGGGTGCCGCCCCCGCCCCTGGTCGGGAACCATCCGCTCTCATCCGCCAGGGTGTCGGGGATACCGGACACATCGCCGATGATCACGTCTGCTCGAACATCGTCGGCAAGGGGCTCGAACAGGTCGCCCTGGTAGAACGTGATGCGATCGGCCACGTCGTTGGCTTCGGCGTTGGCGCGGCCCACCTCGATCACGTCCGGGCTCTTGTCGATGGCGTGTACGTGGCGGGCGCCGAGCTTGGCGGCGATGATCGACAGCACCCCCGATCCGCATCCGACATCGATGGCCACCTCGCCCTCCTGGATACGAAGCTCGCGAGCGATCAAGGCCGAGATGGTGGAAGGACGGAACGTGGTGTCCGAAATCTGGAGGTTCATCGGGCCGAGCCGGCCCTTCCACAAGAATTCCTCGGACACCCTCTCCCGCCTCCGTGACGACTAAGGGGGAACGATAGCGACTCGGGAGCAGTCCGGAAACGGAATTGCCGGGTGCGGAGAGCCGCAGCAAACTGTTCGGGGACGGTTTCCTCTACACGAAGGCCGGTGGAACAATGCGCCTCTCACCGGAAGGGATAAAGCAGCGCCTCTCCGATGCCCGGTCGGCCACTCTTGGAACCACCCATGGGGCCGGCCGGCCCCACTTGGTTCCCATCGTGTTCGCATACCGGGAGGGCCTCATCTACACCGCTATTGACGCCAAGCCGAAGACCACCCTGCGCCTGCGCCGGATCCGCAACATCGAGAGCAACCCGCAAGTGTCCGTGCTGGTGGATCACTACGAGGACGACTGGGACCGGCTCTGGTGGATCCGGCTGGACGGGGTGGCCCGGATCGTGATCGACGGCCCCCTCCGCGATACCGCCCTCGAGATCCTGGCGGAGAAGTATCCCGTGTATGCCGACCAACCCCCTCCCGGCCCCGCCATAGCGATCACTGTAGAACGCATCCGCTCCTGGTCGGCCTCCTGAGTCCGTCAGGGTTCGTCAAGCCGCCTGGCTGTTATATCACATGCGCTATATTGGAGTACCATGTACAACCAGTTACGAGAGACCCGGTTGGCCAAGGGAATCACCCATTCCCAGCTTTCGGCCATGACTGGCATCGCGCAACCGAACCTGTCCCGTATCGAGGCGGGGAAGGTGGATGCGAGGTATTCCACACTGGCGCGGATAGCACGCGCTCTGGGAGTGGAGTTGGTGGTCTCTGATCCGGCCGTTCTCACGCTCGCCGAGGCGCAGGCCAGGATGGCCGATGGCGCCCGACGGTTGGCCGAACGCGGTATTCCGCCCCGTGACAACGAACAACGGCTGGAGTGGAAACAGGCTCGCGGAGTCGACACAACGGTCGAGCGACGACTCCTGGGTGAAACCCTCTGAACTCATCGCCCTTGCATTGCAGGCGTCGCCGAGCAGCGCTGAGAACAGTTCCCTTCTCCGTGTTGGACCGGATCATGAGCTTGCTCCGGCCAGCGCTAGCGTGAAGCATCATGTCCCACTTCACGCCGGCCCTGTTCGACTTCCTGGAGGAACTGGCTGTCAACAACCGGCGCGACTGGTTCCAGGCCAACAGGCAGCGATACCGGACCGACGTCCAGGATCCCCTCCTCGGGTTCGTGACCGACTTCGAGGATCCGCTCGAGAGCATCAGCCCCCATATGGTGGCCGACGCCCGGAGGTCCGGCGGGTCGGTGTTCCGCATTTACCGCGACGTCCGCTTCTCGAAGGACAAAACCCCTTACAAGACCAATGCCGGTGTCCACTTCCGCCACGAGGCTGGGCGGGATGTACACGGGCCGGGGCTCTACCTGCACCTCGAACCCGGCACGGTGTTCGCCGGCGCCGGCATATGGAGGCCGAACGCGGCCACAGCCGGAAAGATCCGGGAGGCCATCGTCGAGGACCCGGATGAATGGCTTCGGATCGTGGAGGAGCCGGACTTCGCCTCCACCTTCACGCTTGAAGGCGAGTCGCTGAAGCGCGCCCCGAGGGGCTTCGACCCCGACCATCCCCTGATCGACTACCTGAAGCTGAAGTCGTTCGTGGCCACCACCAGCTTCTCGGAAGAGGAAACGTGTGCCCCGGACTTCATCGACCTCTACACCGACACCTGCCGGGTAGCCGCGCCCTTCACCGGTTTCCTCACAGCCGCTCTAGGCCTGGCCTGGTAGCAGGATGGTGGACCGCCCGCACGGTGGATAGAACCGAGCCGTAGGGATGCCCGACGGCGTGCCAGGAGGTCGGCTGGGACGGGGCCTGGCGTCATCGATCGGCGTGGCAGTGGAGCGATGCGCGACCTGGCGAATATCGGTCGCAGCTTCGGTCGGCGTCGTCGGGTGCGTGGGTGGTCTCGCTTGGCGCCAGGCGCGGCTGGCGGGACTGGACCTGCTGGACAGTCGGGGCTGGTACACGCCGGACGAAGCGGCAACCCTGTTCGAGGCCCTCGACCGGCTCGACGCGAGCGCAAGGGCCGTCTACGCGACGACCGCACTCACCATCGACATTGTCTTCCCGGCCTCCTACGGCCTGCTGCTCGCAGTCCTGCTGTTCCGGCTGTTCCGAGGCGGAGCGCCGCTGTACCTGCTGCCGCTGGCAGTCGCCCTGGCGGACGGGCTGGAGAACATCACCGTCGCGTTACTGGCCCTAAGCCATAACGGCGCGCCGTCTCCGCTGGCATGGCCGGCCACGGTGTTCACCGCGGTCAAGACCGCGCTGTTCGTGGCGACGCTGGTTGTGACCTGTGTCGGCGTGATGCGCTGGATATGGCGACGCACACGGCACTCACGCTGACCAGGAACGTCCCTGGACAGTACGGCTAGTCGCCGACGATTTCGATGAGTAGCCGGCATTGGTCGCTCGGTCCCCATTCGTCGACTTCGTTGAGGACGGGCACTTTGACGTTACGGTGGAAGCGGCGTGACGCGAACGCCCAGTCGAGTTGGTTCGTGGCAGTCTCGGGGGTTTGGCTGGTTGTGCGATAGGTGGGCACGTTGCGAGTGTCGGGCGGGAGGCAATCGGGGGTCGGCTCACTTCCAGACGGCCTGTTTCTTCAGGAGCCATTCGAGCTGTGCCAGGCTGAGGCCTGTCTCGCGCAGGATACGTCGGACGGTGCTCTTGGAACTGGCTTCCACGTTCGGAGTCCCGAACTGTGGATGTGGTTTTTCTTGGAGCGCTAGGACAGCTTTGCAGATGTTCGACCAACTCTGATGTGCGCGGGTCCTGATCCGCTTTACTCCCTCCCAGGCATCCAGCGTAGGAGAGTCGGATGGCAGCGAGGGGGCAGTCTGAGGGAGATTGGGGTCGTCCTGACGCTGCGGAGCGGGCGTTCCCGGGCCAGTTGGGTTGTTGTGAGTTCTCGGACGGTCAGGTGTCCTCGCCTTTCTTGGTTGATCCTTGCTAAGTGCTCTCATTGCAGATGCCCACCCGCCGATGATGGCAGCCAGCCCGCCTATCGCATAGATTACGAAGCCTATGATGAACAGCCACACCATGACGGTGACTAGGCCGCTGTCAGCCATCTGCGGCGTGCCTATTTGCCGGATGCCCTGTCTCGGTCCTCATGTCACTGGTCTCGCTTTCCACAAGACCGTGGTGGATGAGGCGGATCGCCCGCAAGGAAATGAGGAGTGGCCGGATCCTGATCTGGCTCACTTCCAGACGGCCTGCTTCTTCAGGAGCGCTTCGAGCTGTGCCAAGCTGAGACCTGTCTCGCGTTGAATGCGTCGGACGGTGCTCTTGGAACTGGCTTCCACGTTCGGAGTCCCGAACTGTGGATGTGGTTTTTCTTGGAGCGCTAGGACAGCTTTGCAGATGTTCGACCAACTCTGATGTGTGTGAGTCCTGATGCGCTTCACCCCGTCCCAGACATCTTGTGTAGGAGAGTCCGGCGAGGGTCTACGGGTGGAGGGTCTGGTGTCGGTTTCGTCTGTGAGAAGGAGTAGCGGCTGATCCCCTAGGAGAGAATCCAGTTCAACTCCGGGGTCTGACACGAACTCCGGAGGTTCGCATACAGGATCGTTCCGGAAGAACAAGTCCCAAGAAGCTTGGCGTACGGCCTGTTGCAGCTCTGGATGAGGGTGCTGTCTCTCTGTCAACATGCCTGCCCAGAACGGCATGTAGCAGAGGTTCCACCCGGCTGTGAATGCGTCGGGGTTCCATGGATGACCCCAGATGTGGCGAACGCTGTACCCAGAGCCACGGTAGATACTCCGGCCGCTGTACCTCTGCCAGGCCTGCTGAGCGTAGGCGTTGTCACCAAGGATGACGGTCCGCCCCTCCCAGGTAGCCTCATCGCCACGACCTTTGCCCCGGTAGAACTTTCGGCTGAACCGAGCCCGGTCCGGGAAATAGGGAGTCCGCTGTCTCACTCGGGTGGGATCCACGAAGAACGAATAGTTGAAAGCCGCCTTCAGGATCGTGGTCCCGCCCCTTTGCAGATAGAACTCCAAGGCCTGTATCGGCGGGACAAGCTCACCAACATAACTGCGAGTCCGAACCATCAACCCTCTCGTCATACGACAGCCTACACCCACGCGATCCCATGATCACTTAGGAGATGAGGATGGTCTTCTCGGAGGGTTTACCCATCTAGGTAGATGACAAGCGCGGAGGGGATACCCCAGTTTTCCGGAGTGGGAGGGGATACTTGAGTTGGTGGTGTGCTGACCCGGAAGGAGCGGTCTCATGCCATATCCAAGGATGCTCCTACGGTTGTCAAGTCGGGGACGGGGCGAGTTGGCGGGTTCGG
>JAPPGV010000119.1 GCA_028821235.1 bacterium | reverse complement strand
CGTCTTCCTCGGCGTGGTCGTCGTCTTCGGCCTCATCTTCGGCGTGGTCGTCGTCTTCGGCGTCTTCCTCGGCGTGGTCGTCGTCTTCGGCCTCATCTTCGGCGTGGTCGTCCTCCTCGCCGTGGCCCCCACCTCCGGTAAAGGGCAGGGGGTCGAGCAGGTCACCCACTTCGAGCACGTTGATCCCGTCCTCTTCGGCTGCCTCGATCACGTCGATGAGGCCTTCCTCCAAGCCGAGACCGTTGGCAACCACCAGGTCAGCGGTATAGAGCAGGGCCGCCTGGCTGGACGATATCTGGTATTCGTGAGGGTCGGCGCCCGGCGGCAACAGCACTTCGATATCAGCATTCCCACCAACGACATTCGAAATCACGTCACCGAGGATCGTGGTTGTCGCCACCACTGCCAGCCGGCCTACCGGGGCTATGGAGGTTGGTTCTGGTGCCGGTTCTGCTGCCGCCGGGCTCGAGGTGGAACTCGGCGCAGAGTCCTGTCCGTCCGAACCACACGCTGTTGAAGCTACCGTCAGCATTAGCAACAATGAGACAGCACGCAGCCATCGGGGCATTAGGACTCTTCCTCTCCCTCTCGTACCCTCAGGTAATAAGATAATGATAATCAGTCTCATACGGGGTGGCAACTCTGGGGATAATTCCGTCGGGCCGCGCTGGGCGGCGGCGCCCTAGGGTCCGACCAGCAAGGCCACCGGCCGGAACTCGGCCGCCGCCGTGGCTTCGACGCTCACTTCCCGGAGACCCAGTACGTCCACGTCGGTCCGGGCGGTAACCACTACGGTCCTCGGGCCGTATCGCCTATCAGGTGCGCAGTCACACCGGACGAGCGTGGCGCCGTTGGACCGGACCAGCCGGGCCGCCTCGTCGATCGCTGATCCGGTGGCGCCGAACGGCCGGAATGTGACCGGCGCCGCGGCCAGAGCGCCGGCTTCCGCCGCGGCGATCACCCGGTTCCGAGCAACCAGCACCTGACCGACCGCGGTCGCGCCGGCCATGAGGACGAGCGCCAGCACGATCGCCGCGATCGCGAAGACCGTCACCGATCCGCGGTCCGCGCTGATGTGCCTGGACCTCACGCCTCGACCCGCATCTCGGTGGTCGACTCGAGCGGTATCCGCAACCCGCCGAGCGCCGCCAGCAGGACATGATCGACCGCCACGGTCACCCGGGCCGGCTGACCCACCACCGGCGGGCGCCGGACGGTGATCCGGGTCCGGCCGGCCAGCACCGGGCCGAGCGCACGGCGGGTTGCCTCGATCGCGCGGGCGGGATCGGGCGAGGTCGCAGCCACCCTCGCCCCTTCCCGCCCTGCTGCGGTCAGTTGGAACGCCGTCCTCGCCACCACGGTCACCTCGGCGATCGCCAGCACCAGCAGGAGGATCAGGGGGATGACCAGAGCGAACTCCACTGTGGAAGAGCCCCTCTCGTGCTTCAGCCCAGCAACCCGATGATGTGCTTGGCCACGGAGCCGAAGAACTTGCCGATGAGGCTGGTCCTGTTGATCCAGTTCAGGAGCAACGAAGCCATACCGGCCGCGCACATCCCCACCAGGGTGTACTCGACGGTGGCCTGGCCTTCCTCGCCGCCGACGGCCCGGGTCGCCCGACGGACGATGTTGATGATTGAACTCATGATGAGTCTCCTTTCTCCCGCGTTGGCGGGTTTGCCGGCGTCCGGCCGGTCCGGGGGGAAGTGACATTTCAGAACGACATGAAGGGGTCGAGGAGCCGCGCCAGCGAGGGCAGCACCAGGGGACCGATCATCAGGATGAGCAGGCCCGGGAGCATCAGGAGGGTGAGCGGCAGCACCATCCTCACGGGGAGGCGGCGTGCCTTCTCGACCGCGGTGGAGCGTGCTGCCTCCCGGTATTCGTTGGCCAGGGCGGTCAGGGTGAGTTCGAGCGGCGAACCCGACAGATGCGCCGCGCCCACCTGGCGGAACAGCCGGCCGCCGGTGCCGGTCGCGTTCATCAGGGATGGGGTCAGGCCGCCCTTCACGGCGTGACGGAGGACTCTGTCGACCTCCATGCCCAGCGACGAGGTCAGGCTCCCGCGGGCGAGGGCCAGGGCGCCGGCCGGCGACAGGCCACCCGACAGGCCGATCAGCATGGAGTGGGTGAGCAACTCCAACTCACGTTCCGCCCGGCGTCGGGCCATTCTCTCGGAACGGAGCGCCCGGCGCCGCCGGAGGGAGTACCAGACCAGGCCGAGGCTGGCGCCGGCCAGGGGGTTGGCCAGCCCGATGGCGCCGCCGGTCGCAGCGATGAGGCGCACGCCCACCGCCCGGCCGGCAGTCATGACGTAGACCACGATCGCAACGGACACCATGGTGAAGAGGCTCATGACAGCTTCCTCCCCAGGAGCAGGGTCACGGCAGCGCCGCCGACTAGGAGTACGGCCCCGAGGCCGACCAGGGCGGGTCCGACACTTCCCATCGACATCAGATCCGAGAGCGTTCCGGTGGCGGCAGCGGCCAGTAATCCGCCGACAGGAAGCACGGCCAGTACCGCAACGGATGCCCGGGCGGCCGCACCCGCCGCTCTCACCTCGCGCTGGAGTTCGATCCGGTCGGTCTGGATACCGGCCAGGGTGGCGAAGGCAGCCGATACCCGGCCCCCGCTCTCGGCGCCGATTCGCACCGCGGCTGCTGCCAGGCGACCGGCTCCCGGGAGTGCCTCGGACGCCGCTCCCGCCACCTCGACCATGGGGCGGCCGGACCGGCAGAGGCGGGCCATCCGGGCCAGGTCCAGGTCGGGCGCACGAGTGCCGGCATCGACCAGTGCCTGGCGGAGGCTCCTCCCCGCCCGTAGCTCGGCGCTCACAGCCTGCAGGTAGGCGACCTCCTGGTAGGGGTCTGGTCGGCCCTGGCGGAGGGCCAACCAGATACCGGTGGAGACCCCCGCCAGGCCGGCCCACCACGGCAACACCACCGCGGCGCCCAAGGCCAGCAACTGCCACCAGCGCCGGGGCCGGAGAGCCACGCCGATCGCTACCAGCCCGAGGATCAGCATGCCGTCTCCCGGCATCCGTCGAGCCCGACCTCGGCGATCGTCTCCACCCGGCGGCCGGCGTTCCTGCGGTTCAAGTGCACCACCAGGTCGACAGCGGAGCGGAGTTGGCGCCGGATGGCGGTCTCGCCGACCCCCTCGCTCCCGGTCAGAGCCAGCGTCTCGATCCGCCACAGGGCGTCCTCGGGTCCGTTGGCGTGGACGGTCGACAGGCTCCCGTCGTGACCGGTGTTCATGGCCGAGATCATGTCGAGGGCCTCGGCTCCCCGAACTTCCCCGACGATGATGCGGTCCGGCCGGAGCCGGAGAGCGGTACGTACCAGTTCGGCCAAGGTGACCCGTCCGCGGCCCTCGGCGTTGGGAGGGCGGGCTTCGAGCCGGACCACATGACCGGCGAAATTCAACTCGGCGGCGTCCTCGATGGTGACGATCCGTTCGCCGACCGGCACCGTCGCCGCCAGGGCGTTCAGCAAGGTGGTCTTGCCGGTACCGGTCCCGCCGCTGACCACGATGTTCCTCCGGTCGATCACGGCCTGTTCGAGCACCATGCGCTGGGCATCGGTCATCGAACCCCAATCGACGAAGGTGTCCAGATTGGGCGCCACCGCCGTGAAGCGGCGGATGGCGACGATCGGACCCCCTACCGACACCGGCGGGACGACCGCGTGCAGGCGGCTGCCGTCTGGAAGGCGGGCGCTCACCAGGGGACTCGCCCGGTCCAAACGCAGGCCCAGCGGGGCGATGGTGCGTTCGACGGCCGCCAGGACCGCCGCGTCGTCAGCGAAGGAGACATCGGTGGGCTCAAGGACCCCCAGCCGCTCCACCCAGACCTCGTCGGGGCCGTTGACGAACACGTCCGATACGGCGGGGTCCCGGAAGAGCGGCTCGATCGGGCCCATCCCGACGAGGGTGTCGACCACCACGTCCACGATCCGCGGGGAGGCCAGCGGCGACTCCACCGACATGATCCTGCGCACCTCGGCCTCGGCCTGATCCCGGCTCAACTCGACATCCGACTCGAGCACGCGCCGGAGGACGCGTTCGACTACTGCCATCGCCATCTCCAGGCCGGCGCCCAAGACCGCAACCACCTGCCGGTGGGGGTCTGGCAAGCCGGCACGGAGTTGAAGGCGGAGCGGGAAGGAGCGTCGACAACGGGCCCCGGCCCGGGCTCCACGCGGCCGATTCCGGTACGCACCCACACCCGCGGCGGCACCCGGGTGTCGACGCCGGGGATGAGGGGCGCGACCCGGACGAACGGCATGCCGTCGAGGGGGGTGCGGGTCCGCACCACCACGCACGGCCAGGACCCGACCAGGGCGTAGACCACCTCCATGGCTGCCGGGATAGCCACCCCGCCGTGAGGGAGAACCGCCAGTCCCTTCCGGGAGGGGACCAGCTCGGCCAGAGTGGGGCCGTCCTCCACCAGGTCGGCCAGGGTTCGGCGACCGGGCAGGGGAATCCCCTCCGGATCGAGGTCGATCACGAGCGCCGTGCGGTGGAAGGATGCCAGCGCGAGCGGCGCCAGCATCCCGAGCACATCGTCGTGAAGGGTGTGGACAGCCAGGGCTACCATGCCTTCGGTCCCTGCTGCCGCCCGGCCCGATGCCGTAGTGGATATTGGTTAGCATTAGTGAACATATGGCTAACGTATCCAACTTCGGGCAGCCTGGTAACCCCCTTCTTTTCGCGTTCTCGCGGTCCGATCCGGGTCGCGTTAGGCCCTAAGGCTCCCGAATCGCCCGGCCCTCCCGTAAGATGGGTGGTGTGAGAACGGGTGTCGCCTTCTTCGATCTCGACAAGACGATCATTGCCAAGTCGTCCACCCTGGCGTTCGCCCGGCCCCTCCACAAGGCCGGTCTGCTCCGGAGACGGACACTGCTCAGAGCGGCGACGGCCCAGGCCGTCTACCGGATGGCCGGAGCGGATCAGGAGAAGCTGGACCAGCTCCGTGACCGGCTCGTGAGCCTGACCAAGGGCATCGAGGCTTCCCGGATCCGGGAGCTGGTCGAGGAGACCATCGACGAGGTCCTGACGCCGCTGGTCTACGAGGAGGCGCTCGACCTGATGGACGAGCACCGCCGGGCGGGGCGGGAGGTCGTCATCATGTCCATCTCCCCCGAGGAGGTGGCCCGACCGCTGGCCTCGCACCTCGGGGTCGACCATGTCATAGCTACCCGTTCGGCCGTCGACGAAGAGGGTTGTTACGCCGGTGAGTTGGCCTTCTACGCCAGCGGAACCGCCAAGGCCGAGGTCATCGGGCGGCTGGCCGAGGAATGGCGGATCGACCTCGACCGGTGCTACGCATACTCGGACAGCGTCACCGACCTTCCCATGCTGGAGGCGGTGGGCCATCCGGTGGCGGTCAACCCGGACCGCGCCCTGCGGGAAGTCGCGGCCGAGCGTGGCTGGCCGGTGACCGAGTTCGATAGTCCGGTGAACCTGCGGAGCCGTCTGCAGACCCTGGCCCGGCCGGCGCCGTTGGTGTCCGGCACCGTTGTCGCCACCGCCATAGCCGGAGCCGTGACGCTGTGGGCATTGAAGGCCCGGCAGCGGGCGACGTGACCAGCGCCCGGCTGAAGCGCTGACTGGGCGCCGGCGATGGCGCATGCCCTGCCCGCCCGGCCACGACGGCGCGATCGTGCGGTGCGATGAGCCCTAACGCGCGCCGGATCCTTTCCTTTCTCGGGATACTGGCCGTCCTCGTCGCGATGTGGGAGGGTTACAAGTGGATGGGAACCGCGACGGGGGGTGTGTGGCCCGGTACAGGCATCGGCCTACCGGTACGCACCAACGAGCGTTCGATGCCCCACACCTGGGATGTGGTCATCGCGCTCCTGCGCCCGGCGCGGCGCGGGGGCGACATGCTGGCACTGGTCCTCCTCCGGGCCGCTCTCTTCACCTGGCGTTCGGCACTCCTCGGGTTCCTCCTCGGTAGCGCGGTGGGTTTCGGCCTCGGGGTGCTGTTCGTGCGATCCGCCCTCGCCGAGCGCGGTCTCATGCCACACGTGGTCGCTTCCCAGACGGTTCCCATCCTGGCCATCGCCCCGATCCTCGTGGTCTGGGCCGGTCGCCTGAACGTCACCCGGTGGCTGGTCGTGGCGGTCGTCTCCGCCTACCTGGCCTTCTTCCCGGTCGCCATCAACACCTTGCGCGGACTCCGCAGCCCGGATGCCACCGCCTCGGAGTTGATGCGGTCCTACGCGGCTACCCCGAACCAGGTTTTGTGGAAGCTCCAGGTGCCGGCGGCCCTGCCCTACCTGTTCCCGGCCCTGAAGATCGCGGCGACCGCCTCGATCATCGGCGCCATCGTCGGCGAGCTCCCCGCCAGCATGCCCGACGGACTGGGTAGGGCCATACTGAACTTCGCGGCCGCCTTCTCGGCGGCGCCGGAGAAGCTCTTCGCCTCGATCCTCGTCTCGTCGCTGGTGGGTATCGGGTTCGTGGGCATCGTTGTCCTCGCCGAGAGACTGCTGATACCGCCATCCCGGCGGCTGGAAGACCTCAACGAGGCCGCAGGTCCGCGGGGTCGGAGCCTGAAGGAGGTGGTCGCATGAGCGCGCTCTCGCTACGCGGGGTCGAAAAGGTGTTCAACCCCGGTTCCGACCAGGAGGTTCGGGCGGTCCGTGGGATCGACCTGCAGGTGGAGCGAGGGGAGTTCATCTCCGTCATCGGACCTTCCGGGTGTGGGAAGTCGACGCTCCTACGCCTGATCGGAGATCTCACCCCGCCCTCCGCGGGCACGGTGTCCGTCAACGGCAAGCCACCGTCCCGGGCTCGGCTCGACCGTGACTACGGCATGGTGTTCCAGTCCGCCACGCTGCTGGACTGGAGGAGGGTCCAGGCCAACGTGGAACTGCCTCTGGAGATCATGGGGATGGACGCAGCTGAGCGTTCGCGGCAGGCAGCCGCCATGCTGGAGCTGGTCCAACTCGACCGGTTCGCCAACCATTACCCGTGGCAGTTGTCCGGAGGGATGCAGCAACGGGTCGCCATCGCGAGGGCGCTGGCCTTCAAGCCCTCCATCCTCCTGATGGACGAGCCGTTCGGCGCCCTGGACGAGATGACCCGCGAGCGGATGCAATCGGAGTTGCTCCGCATCCGGGCCGAGACCGGGACGACCGTGGTGTTCGTCACCCATTCCATCCCGGAGGCGGTGTTCCTGTCTACGCGCGTCGTCATCATGTCGTCCCGTCCCGGGACCATCACGGAGGTGGTGGACATAGACCTCGCGGAGCCGCGGTCCGACGAAACGCGTGAGGAACAGCGCTTCTTCGAACTGCTCACCGGCGTCCGCGAGGGGCTGAGAGCGGTGGAGGACTCTTGACCTACCGAGCGGAGTTCCTCAGGAAGCTCTACTTCCGGCTTCCCGCCATCGGGATCTTCGTCGGCGGGCTGATCGTGTGGGAAGGCATGGTCAGGATCTTCGACATCAAGGGCTTCATCCTTCCGGCGCCCACAGCGATCGCCGCCACCTTCGCCACCGAGACCTCCGACCTGCTCGCCGCCGGGGCAGGCACGTTCTCCACCGCGCTGGCCGGCCTGCTGCTGGGCGGCTTTCTCGCGGTCTTTACAGCCCTGGCGGCCGCGCGGTGGCGCTTCGTGCGTGACGGCGCCCTTCCCTTCGCGATCGCGGCCAACTCCACGCCGATCGTGGTGCTGGCGCCTATAGCCAACTCCTGGTTCGGGCTTCGTAGCCCGCTCGGCTCGATCTTCGTCGTCGCGATCCTGGTGTTCTTTCCAGTCATGATCAACCTCGTCCGCGGGCTCCTCTCGGTCGAGGCTTCCGAAATAGAGCTGATGGAGTCCTACGCGGCCGGTCGGCTCGCCACCCTTTGGAAGCTGCAATTCCCGCATGCAACCCCGTACCTGTTCTCCGCGCTGAAGGTCGCCGCCGCGCTCAGCCTCATCGGCGCCATCGTCAAGGAGTTCTTCGGGGGCTCCCAGGAACGGCTCGGCCAGTACATCACCACCAAGGCGGGACTGCTGCAGTTCGAGGAGGCCTGGGCCGCCATCGTCCTGGCTTCCCTGTTCGGCATAGCTCTCTACAACATCGTGGTGTTGATCGAGCGGCGGGTCATCCCCTGGCACGTGTCGGTGCGCAGTGCTTGATCCATGGGCAGGCGGGCCGGTAGCCGCCAGATAAATCCCTCTCTGCGGGTAGCGTCGCCTACTACACCATCTATCCTTAATTGTTTCCCCGAAGGGCGATTTTCGGAACCTTGCGGCCGACGTCGGGGCGCATTGGCCGGGCAAGAGGAGGCGCGGGCCTTGGTGCGCAGAGCGACGCAGGTTGCAGGGCGGGTGCGGGAACAATATGAAGGGAGGCACAAATGAGGAGCCTACGAGCACTCACCGCGACGCTGGCAGTTCTGGTGTTGGTCACCGGTGCTTGCGCCGCCGAGGACGATGAGCTGACCCCGATCAACCTGCAGCTGCAATGGGTGGCGCAGGCGCAGTTCGCCGGCTACTACGCGGCTGTGGATCAGGGGTTCTACACCGACGAGGGACTGGACGTGACCATCCTCGAAGGCGCGGTCGAGATCGTTCCCCAGCAGGTCGTAGCGACCGGAGGCGCCGAGTTCGGTCTGGCGTGGGTTCCCAAGGCCCTTGTGTCCAACGAGGAGGAGGCCGGGCTGGTGAACGTCGGCCAGGTGTTCCAGCGTTCGGGGACGCTGATGGTGTCGTGGGCCGACTCCGGCATCACCTCTCCGAGCGACTGGGAGGGCAAGATCGTCGGGAACTGGGGTTTCGGCAACGAGTACGAGTTGACCGCAGCCATCGAGAAGTTCGGGGTGAACGTGGGTGAACTGGTCGCTCAGAGCTTCGACATGGAGGCCCTGCTCAACCGGGAGATCGACGCCGCCGAGGCGATGATCTACAACGAGTACGCCCAGGTGCTGGAAGCGACCAACCCGGACACGGGCGAGCTCTACCAGCCGTCCGACCTCACCGTGATCGACTTCAACGACCCGTCGATCGCCACGGCCATGCTCCAGGACGCCATCTGGGTCACCGAGGCATATGCCGAGGACAATCCCGACATCGTCGAGGCGTTCCTGCGGGCCAGCTTCCGGGGATGGATCCACTGCCGTGACAACCCCGACAGCTGCGTCGACATCGTGCTGGCCGCCGGACCGACCCTGGGACGCAGCCACCAGACCTGGCAGATGAACGAGATCAACGGTCTCATCTGGCCGTCTCCCCATGGCATCGGCGTCATGGATGCGGCCCTGTGGCAGCAGACCGTCGACGTGGCCACCAGCCAGGGCGTGATCCAGGGCGTTCCGCCGGCCGGTTCCTACCGGACCGACTTCGCCCAGAACGCGGTGGACGCGCTCGAGGACGATGGACTCGACACGGTCGGCAACAGCTGGCAGCGGGTCACCGTGGAGCTGAACCCGGGCGGTGAGTAGAGGATCGGATCCGCGGCAGCGGGACCATCCATAGGAAGTAGCCCTGCGGATCGGTGGGGCCGGAGCCGGCAATGGCTCCGGCCCCCGTTCCGCGCCACAATGAGGAACAGCGGATAGGAGAGAAAATGGCCAACATCGTTCGGGCAGCGCTCCTGCAGGCTGCATGGACCGGTGACCGTGAGTCCATGGTCGAGAAAGGCGCCCACTACGCGTACCAGGCCGCCGACCAGGGCGCCCAGGTGATGTGCTTTCAGGAACTGTTCAACGGGCCCTACTTCTGCCAGGTCCAGGACGACGACCACAAGGACTCCGCCGAGCCCGTGCCCGACGGCCCGAGCACGCAGCGGATGATCGAGGTGGCCAAGGAAACGGGAATGGTGCTGGTCGTCCCCCTCTACGAGAAGGAGGACGACGGCTTCCTCTACAACACCGCGGCGGTGATCGACGCGGACGGTACGTACCTGGGTAAGTACCGCAAGACCCACATCCCGCACGTCAACGGGTTCTGGGAGAAGTTCTACTTCCGGCCCGGCAACCTGGGCTACCCGGTGTTCGACACCGCGGTGGGCCGGATCGGCGTGTACATCTGCTACGACCGCCACTTCCCCGAGGGCTGGAGGGCGCTTGGTCTGGCCGGCGCCAAGATCGTGTTCAACCCGTCCGCTACCAGCCGTGGCCTGTCCATGTACCTGTGGAACCTCGAGCAGCCCGCCTCGGCGGTGGCCAACGAGTACTTCGTGGGCGCCATCAACCGGGTCGGCAAGGAGCCCTACGGCGACAACGACTTCTACGGGTCCTCCTACTTCGTGGACCCCAGAGGGCAACTGGTGGGCGAGGCCGGCTCGGACACCGAGGAGGAACTCGTGATCAGAGACCTCGAGATGGACCTGATCGACGATGTGCGCAAGATCTGGGCCTTCTACCGGGACCGCCGCCCCGACGCCTACGACCCGCTCGTCGCCCCCTGAAGGTCGCGGGTCAGGCACCTACCTCAGATCCGCTGGAACCACCCGCCTAGACAAGGCCCTTGACGTCCGGCATGAGCGTGTCGTGGAATCGGTGGGTGCCATGTACTAGAGCTTCGTTGCCGGCCGTGGTCACACACCGACAACGGAGAGGCCGACCGATCGTGCCGCTTGAGCTTGGCGTAAGTCAAAGGTGAGGAAAGTAGTTGACTGACCTGTGCGTACGGCGGCTGCCACATGCAAGGCATCAAGCGAGCGACACAATGTCTGCTCCGCAATGCGGGCAGCCTCGTTGCAGGTAGGCGCGTCAAGGTTGACCAGCGCAAACGCGTCCAGATCCGCTTGGGCTCGACGGCGGGCACGGAAGAGATCGTCACCCTCGAGGAGGCGCGTGAGGTTGCGACGCAACTCGACTTCGGTGAGCCGCGAGGTGACGAGCACGGGATCGGTCAACATCAACTGTTCGGCGACGTCGGAATCACGCTCGTAGACATACCGCTTTATCAGGGCACTCGTGTCCACATAGAGCGTCATCCCCGATCCTCGTCGATCACCTCCGTGGTGCTCAGGGAAGCTTTGTAGTAGACGGCGGGCGTGAGGCCGGAGCGTGCCGGGGGTGTAATCCAGCCGTCAGCGATGCCCTTCTCCACCATCGATGAGCCACCTATGCCTTCGAGTCTTGCGACCGGCCTGCCGCGGTCGGTCACGAGGATTCGCTCGCCTCCCGCAGCCTTCCTCACATACTCCGATAGACGTGCCTTGAGTTCACGGATGCCGACATTCATGTGGTCACTTTAGGACATCGATGTGACTACATCAACCCGGCTTGGTTACGCAGACTCCTAGATGAGGTCCTTCACGTAGGGCATGAGCGTCTCGTGGAATCGGTGGGCGGCGTCTACCAGAGCTTTGTAACCGGCCTCTCGCTCATGGGCGGGTGTTCGATAGCCACACGCTCCCTCTGGCTCCCAGTAGATGCGGTTCACGCGATGGTCCGGGTTCTGTATCCACTCCAAGTTCGTTCCGAGGGCCTGGTGAATCGTCTCGCGGTGCTCAAGGAGCGAATCGTAGAGCTGGTCGTTCTTGGCACCGTCGTACGACTCCACCCTAAGCTCAACCCGGCACGACTTCAGCGTTACGGACCATTGGAACGAGAACGGTCCTCTGCCGATGATCGTCGCCCAGTTATCACGTGACACGCGGGGCCCGGGCAAGCTTCCGTTCCTCTCCATCGCGTCCCGAAGGCCTGACCAGAAACGCTCACGTTGCTCGTAGCGGATTCTGTCTGCGTCCGATGTCGGCCTCGCCCCGGTAGCGGTCTCCGACTTCCATTCGTTGGGTCCGGCGACTAGCCGGAATCGGAAACCAGGACGAGAGTCACCGATGCGGCCGGCTTCGATGGCGACCAGGAAGAGCCGGATGCCATCAGAACCGTAGGCCTCCGAATAGCGGTTCCACTCGTTCGCCACTGCTACGAACTCGTCACGGTGGGACTCGGCAACAACTATTACGCCCCGGCATTTGAGGCCTACGGCGTAAGCGAGGGCCCGGGTGAGGTGATCGTGGTCGGCCTCGCCATACTGGTTCTCGACAGCCCAGTTGCGGCCGTCGGCGTCCGTCGCGAGGATGTCGAGCCTGCGACCTCCGTGCACGTCGGCCTCGGTGCTGTCCAACTCCAGTTCACCGATCTTGAGATGGTCTGACAGGGCCTCCAAGTTCTCGGCAAGCCAGGGCGTGAAGTCCTTTGCTTCGCCCGGCCAGACCTCCCGGATGTTGATCAGCTTGAACTCCTGAGGCAGATTCTGTCCGGTCATGCCGATCAATCTAACCCGTGCCACGCACGGGCGATGAATCAGACATGGCGAGCAGCTTCCCCAGACAACATCCCCAATGGCCGGTTAGCAGGCATGACCCGGCTTCTCGACGCAAGCGGCCGGTTATCCTGATGCCGTCGACGATACGGGGGTCAACCGTGGGCATCCATGCCGACCTGCTAGAGCGCCACCGGGCGGTGATACCCCCCTGGGTCGGCCTGTACTACGACGAGCCGATCTCGCTGGTGGACGGGGAGGGTCGGCACGTGGTCGACGCCGAAGGCAACCGCTACCTGGACTTCTTCGGGGGGATCCTGGTGACGATCGCGGGCCACCGCGTCCCTCGGGTGGTCGAGGCGATCAAAGCACAGGCGGACCGGATGCTTCACTCCTCCACCCTTTACCTGATGGAGTCCCACATCGCCCTGGCCGAGCAGATCGCCGAGCTGTCGGGAATTCCCGACGCCAAGGTGTTCTTCGCCAACTCGGGTACCGAGGCCAACGACACCGCCCTGATGCTGGCCACCCAGTACCGGCGCTCCAACCAGGTCCTTGCCGTGCGGGGCAGCTACCACGGCAAGTCCCACAGCGCCATCGCCGTCACCGGCAACGCCGCCTGGTCGGGCACCACCTTCAGCCCCTTCCAGGTGACGTACGTGCACGGCGGCTACAAGCTCCGCTCCCCGTTCGGTCACCTGCCGGACGACCAGTTCATCGGCCGGTGCGTCGACGATCTCCGCGACCTGCTCGACATCGCCACGGCCGGCGACGTGGCCGCCATGATCGCCGAGCCCATCCAGGGTGTCGGGGGCTTCATAACCCCGCCCGACGGGCTGTTCGGGGCCATGAAGGAGGTGCTGGACGAGCATGGGATCCTGTTCATCTCCGACGAGGTCCAGACCGGCTGGGGTCGCACCGGCGAGAACTTCTGGGGGTACGAGGCGCACGGCATCGTCCCGGACCTGCTCACCTTCGCCAAGGGGTTGGGCAACGGCATGGCAATCGGAGGCGTGGTCGGGCGGAAGGAGATCATCGATTGCTACCCGGCCAACGCGATCTCGACCTTCGGGGGCAACCCGATGGCGACCACGGCCGGCCTTGCCACGCTCGAGGTCCTGGTGGAGGATGACCTCCAGTCGAACTCCTACAAGGTGGGCGCCCAACTCAGGAACGGGCTCGATCACCTCGCCATGGAGACCGAGCAGATCACGGAGGTGCGGGGCAAGGGCCTGATGCTGGGCGTGGAACTGTCCGAGCCCGGCACCGGCAAACCCGACGCGGCGCTGACCGGAGCCATCATGGAGGAGGCCAAGGCCGAGGGGCTCCTGATCGGCAAGGGCGGGCTGTACGGGAACGTGCTGCGCATAGCCCCGCCGTTGTCCGTCACCGAGGGGGAGTGCGACGAGGGCCTGGCGATGCTCGATGCCGCCGTCCGCCGGGCGACCGGCGCCTGACAGCCGAGACAATCCAACCGGAGGGAAGCCATGGGAACTGCACTCATCAAGAACGGCACCGTCGTCACCGCCACCGAGACCATGCAGGCCGACGTGTTCATCCAGGGCACGCAGGTGGTTGCGATCGTTGCGTCCGGCGGGATTGACCTGGGCCTGGCGGCGGACCGCACCATTGACGCCTCAGGAAAGCTGGTCATGCCGGGCGGCATCGACGTGCACACCCACATGGAACTGCCGTTCGGGGGGACTTTCGCCGCCGACACCTTCGAGACCGGAAGCCGGGCCGCCGCCTGGGGAGGCACCACCACCATCGTCGACTTCGCCGTCCAGACCAAGGGTGAGTACGCCATGGACGGCTTCGAGCGCTGGATGGCCAAGGCCGAGGGCGAGTGCGCCATCGACTACGGCTTCCACATGATCACCGGGGACATCAACGAGCAGACCCTCAAGGAGATGGACATGCTGGTGGACGAGGGCGTGACCTCGTTCAAGATGTTCATGGCCTACCCGGGCGTCTTCTACTCCGACGACGGCGAGATCGTCATGGCCATGCAGAAGGCCGCCGAGAACGGATCGATGATCGCAATGCACGCCGAGAACGGCATCGCCATCGACGTGTTCGTGAACCAGGCGCTGCAACGCGGCGAGACCGATCCGATCCATCACGGACTCGTGCGCAAGTCGGTTCTGGAAGGCGAGGCGACCCACCGCGCCATCCGGCTGGCCGAGGTCACGGGCGCTCCGGTCTACTTCGTCCACCTGTCGGCTCTCGAAGCCCTCGAACAGGTCACCCTGGCCAGGGACGAGGGGCGGAACGTGTTCGCGGAGACCTGCCCTCAGTACCTGCTGTTGGATCTGGACAACCTCGGAGGAGGCTTCGAGGGCGCCAAGTACGTGTGCTCACCACCGCTACGCGACCGGGCGGCGGGACACCAGGAGCGGCTGTGGCGGGGCCTCAAGACCGACGACCTTCAGGTGGTGTCGACCGACCACTGCCCCTTCTGCATGGGTGACCACCACACGTTCGGAACCCAGAAGCAACTCGGGCGGGACAATTTCGCGGCGATCCCCAACGGGATGCCCGGCGTCGAGAACCGGATGGAGCTGATCTTCGACGCGGGTGTCGCGGGCGGGCGCATCAACGCCAACCGGTTCGTGGAGATCACCGCCACCACGCCGGCCAAGATGTTCGGCCTGTTCCCGAAGAAGGGCACTATCGCGCCCGGGAGCGATGCGGACATCGTGATCCTCGACCCGGACCGCACGCACACGATCTCGGTGGAGACCCACCACATGGACGTCGACTACTCGGCCTACGAAGGCCGGGAGATCACCGGCAAGGTCGAGACGGTCATGTCGAAGGGCAAGGTCATCATCGAGGACGGCCGGTACCACGGGCGCAAGGGCGACGGGGAGTACCTGCGGCGCGGCACGACCATGATGCTGCGCTAGAGGGTCTCCGGGGCCCGAAGGGGAGCACCGAGGTAAGCGCTACGGCAGAGTAAGTCAAGGACCTACGGCACGAGGACGAGGGCAATGAAGACGATAACCCACTGGATAGGCGGAAAGCCCTGGGAGGGCGAGCCGGAGCGGACCGGTCCGGTGTTCAACCCGGCCACCGGACGCCAGGCCGCCGAGGTGGCGTTCGCCGGGGCCGGCGAGGTGGACCGGGCGGTCGGCACGGCGCGGAAGGCCTTCGAGGACTGGCGGTCGGTGTCGCTGACACGCCGCCAGAACATCATGTTCGCCTACCGGGAACTGATCACCCGGCACCGGCTCGACCTGGCCCGT
Source organism: bacterium (assembly GCA_028821235.1). Classification (NCBI taxonomy): domain Bacteria; species bacterium. The sequence goes on along the minus strand of JAPPGV010000119.1, from coordinate 5,252 downwards.
ATCCTCACCGCCGAGCACGGCAAGACCCTCGACGACGCCTTGGGCGAGGTACAGCGGGGCCTCGAGGTGGTGGAGTTCGCCTGCAACATCGCCCATCTCATCAAGGGCGAGTTCTCGGAGCAGGTGAGCAGCGCCGTCGACACCTACACGGTGCGCCAACCGCTGGGGGTGGCGGCCGGGATCACCCCGTTCAACTTCCCCGCCATGGTGCCCATGTGGATGTTCCCCATCGCCATCGCCTGCGGCAACACCTTCGTGCTCAAGCCGTCCGAGAAAGATCCGTCCGCCTCCCTGCTCAATGCGGAACTGCTGGCCGAGGCGGGCCTTCCCGACGGCGTCTTCAACGTGGTTCACGGTGACAAGGTGGCGGTGGACGCCATCCTGGCCCACCCGGACATCGCCGCCGTCTCCTTCGTGGGCTCGACGCCGATCGCCCGGTACATCTACGAGCAGGGAACCAGGAACGGAAAGCGGGTCCAAGCGCTGGGCGGGGCCAAGAACCACATGATCGTCCTTCCGGACGCAGACATGGACCTGGCCGCCGATGCGGCGGTGTCGGCCGGGTACGGCTCGGCCGGCGAGCGGTGCATGGCTATCTCGGTGGTGGTGACGGTGGGCGAGGCCGCCGAGCGGCTGCTGCCCAGGGTCCGGGAGCGGATCGCCGACCTGGTGGTGGGTCCGGGGGACTCCGAAGGGGCCCAGATGGGCCCGCTGGTCACCGCCGAGCATCGCGACCGGGTCGCCGGCTACGTCGACGCCGGCGAGGCCGAGGGCGCCCGCCTCCTCGAGGACGGCCGGGGCTTCACCAGCGAGGGGCACGAGGACGGCTTCTTCTTCGGCCCGACCCTGTTCGACGGCGTGACGCAGGACATGTCGATCTACCGAGACGAGATCTTCGGACCCGTGCTCTCGGTGGTGCGCACCGACTCCTACCAGGAGGCGATAGACCTCATCAACGTGAACCCGTATGGCAACGGAACGGCGGTGTTCACCAACGACGGCGGCGCGGCGCGCAAGTTCCAGGCCGAGATCGAAGTGGGGATGATCGGGATCAACGTTCCGATCCCGGTACCCCTGTCCTTCTACTCCTTCGGCGGCTGGAAGGACTCCATCTTCGGCGGCCACTCCATCTACGGCCCCGAGGGGGTACATTTCTACACCCGGCCCAAGGTCGTGATCGCCCGATGGCCGGACCCCATACATCGCGGGGTGGACCTCGGATTCCCCCAGCATCGTTAGAAGGCAAGAGGAACCCAAAGAGGGGATAGGCACTATGGACTTCGGCGTCGTGCTCCAGACGGATCCACCGGCCTCCCGGGTCGTAGAGCTCACCCGGCTGGCCGAGGCCAACGGGTTCAGTCACGCCTGGACCTTCGACTCCCACGTGCTCTGGCAGGAGCCCTTCGTCATCTACTCGAGGATGCTGGCCGAGACCGACCGGATGGTGGTGGGTCCGATGGTCACCAATCCCGGCACCCGGGACTGGACGGTGCTGGCCTCGCTGTTCGCGACCCTCAACGAGATGTACGGGGGCCGGACCATCTGCGGGATGGGACGGGGCGACTCGGCCCTCCGCTACATCGGCCGCAAACCGAGGACCCTGGCCAAGATGGCCGAGTCGATGGAGGTCATCAAGGGGCTGGTAGCCGGGGAGGAGGTCGACTACGACGGCACGCCTCTCCGGATACCGTGGATCTCGGAGGGCTGGGACCTTCCCATGTGGGCGGCCGGCTACGGACCGAAGGCGCTGGCCACGATCGGGCGCCATGCCGACGGGTTCATCCTGCAGCTGGCCGATCCCCAGATCCTGGAGTGGACGGTGGGGGCGGTGCGAGCCGCGGCGGCGGAGGCGGGCCGCGATCCCGACGAGATAGCGGTCTGCGTGGTGGCGCCGGCCTACGTGGGCGACGACATCGAGCACCAGCGGGACCAGCTCCGGTGGTTCGGGGGCATGGTCGGCAACCACGTCCACGACCTGGTGAAGCGCTACGGCTCGGACAACCCGGAGATGATCCCCGAGGTGCTGGCCGACTACATCGCCGCCCGGGAAGGTTACGACTACGACCACCACGGGCGGGCCGGCAACCCCTCCACCGACTTCGTGCCCGACGCCATCGTGGACCGTTTCTGCGTACTCGGAACGGCCGAGGACCACATCGCCAAGCTGGCGGAACTAAGCGCCCTGGGGATGGACCACTTCGGGGTCTACCTGATGCACGACGACCGGGAAGGAACGCTGAACGCCTACGGCAGGACGGTCATACCGAGGGTCAAGGGTCAAGGGGTTTGATCGTCGGCTCTCGCCCCGAGCCAACCCTCACCCGCCTCGGCGTACCTCAGTAACCGGATTCGGCGACGGGTGAGCGACCCCCGCCGGCCACCGACCCGTATTCTTCTTCGCTCACCTTGCGGCCTTCCCAGACGGTGGCGCCGCCGGTGGTATGGGATACATGCGTCATCGGCGAGTCCGGGAGGGCGCCGTGCCAGTGGACCTCGCCGGGAGGGGCGTGGACGAGGTCTCCGGTGGAGATCTCGACGGCGGAGCCTTCCTCGTTCTGGACCAGGCCCGCGCCGTTCGTGACGTAGAGCACCTGGCCTTCAGGGTGGTGGTGCCAGTCGGTCCGGGCGCCCGGCTCGAAGCTCACCGCCAGGATGTTCAGCACGCCGTCGTTGCGCACCGGCCCGAACAGCACGTCACCGGTGAAGTACTCCGCGGGCGCCTCCTCCCACGCTACGTCAGCAGGCCTCCAATGTTCCATGATCCTCCGAACCGATAGACGCCGAGGACTCTAGAGGAGAGGAGCGGCTGTCCCGTCTATGAGGCTCCACAGCCGCTCGACATGTTCCTCCCTGGTGTCCATCTGGCCTATCGACACCCGCAGGAACGAGGTCTCCCCGATCCGGGAAGGGGTCAGGAACGAGTGACCGGACCGGTTGACCATCTCCCCCAGCGACTCGGTGGCCCGGTTGCCGGCCCGGTGCCGGAAGCACACCAAGGCGAAGGGGACGGGGGCCACCAACTCGAAACGTGGGTCTTCCCGCACCCGGTCGGCAAGGGAGCGGGCCCATGCCACGTTGTCGCGTATCCGGGCCCGCAGCGCGGCGGCTCCGTAGTAGCGCAGGACGAACCAGAGCTTCAGGGAACGGAAGCGGCGGCCCAGCGCCACGTGCCAGTCCCGGTAGTCGATCACCTGCCCGCTCTCCGAGGAGGCGTTGCGCAGGTACTCGGGCAGGATCGAGAGGGTGCGGATCAGGGGTCTCCGGTCGGCCACGTAGAACAGCGAGCCGTCGAAGGTCATCGGCGTCCACTTGTAAGGGTTGACCGTGTAGCTGTCCACCAGCTCCAGGCCGTCCTGGTGGTGCCGGAATTCCGGACAGAGCATGGCGTTGCCGGCATACGCGGCGTCCACGTGATGCCACATCCCGGCCTGGCGGGCCAGTTCGCCCACGGCGCGGACCGGGTCGACCGCGGTCGTGCCGGTCGTGCCCACGGCCGAGCAGGCGAAGGCGGGCTCCAGCCCGGCCGCCCGATCCTCACGAACCGCCTCCCGTAGGGCATCGATCCGCATGGCGTAGGCATCGTCCACGTCGACCAGACGCACGTGGCGGTAGCCGGCTACCCGGGCTCCCTTCTCCACGGAGGAATGGGCCTGGGAGGACGTGTAGGCGACGCACCGGTCGGCTGCGGCGCCCCGCCGGGCCGCCTCCTCGCGGGCGACCACGAGGGCGGTGTGGACGGCATCCGAGGCGGTCTGCTGCATCACCCCGCCTCCCTGGTCGGTGGTCTTCCACCGGGCGGGGAGCCCGAGCAGGTCCACCATCCAGTCGGCCATCACGCTCTCCAGCTCGGTGCACACCGGGCTGGTGGCCCACAGCATGCCCTGCTGGCCGAGCCCGGCCGAGACCAGCTCGCCGAGGATGCCGGGGCCGGACGTGGCGGCCGGGAAGAAGGCGAACCACCCGGGGGAGACCCAGTTGGTCAACCCGGGAACGACGATACGGTCCAGGTCGGCGGTGATCTCCTCGAAATCCTCGGGCTCCTCCGGAGCGCTGTCGGGCAGCATGTCCCGGATCTCTCCGGGCGCGAGTTGTGACTGGACCGGCAGGTCGCCCACCTGCTCCATGTAACCGGCCACCCAGTCGATCAACGCGTAGCCGTGACGGCGGAACTCCTCAGGCGTCATCTCGCGAAGGTCGGTCATGGTGCTCCCGGTGGCTCGGGCCGGCACAGGTTATATCGGGACTGAACGACCACTACCATGCGTACCCCTCGGAGAAGAAGCGAATGACCGCGCAGCCACGTACCCTTTTTCAGAAGGTTTGGGACGCCCATGTAGCCCACGAGGCTCCCGGGGAGCCGTCCCTGCTCTATATCGACTTGCATCTGGTCCACGAGGTGACCAGCCCGCAGGCGTTCGACGGCCTGCGGCTGGCCGGACGGGGCGTGCGGCGACCCGACCTGACGCTGGCGACCATCGACCACGGGGTCCCGACCGCCAACCGCAGTCTCGGGATACGGGATCCGCTGTCGAAGAGGCAGATCGACGCCCTGATCGCCAACTGCGAGCAGTACGGCATCACCCTGTACGGGCTGGACGATCCTCGCCAGGGCATCGTCCACATCATCGGTCCCGAGCAGGGGATCACCCAGCCCGGCATGACCATCGTCTGCGGCGACTCCCACACCGCCACCCACGGCGCCTTCGGAGCGCTGGCTTTCGGGATCGGCACTTCCGAGGTGGAGCACGTGCTGGCTACCCAGACCCTTCCCCAGGCGAAGCCCAAGGCCATGGCGGTGACGGTGGACGGCGATCTCCCCACGGGGGTGACCGCCAAGGACATCATCCTGGCCATCATCGCCCGGATCGGGGTGGCCGGCGGGGTCGGCCACGTGATCGAGTACCGGGGCTCCACCATCCGCTCCCTCTCGATGGCGGCCCGCATGACCATCTGCAACATGTCGATCGAGGGGGGCGCTCGGGCCGGCATGGTGGCCCCGGACGACACCACCTACTCGTACCTGGAGGGACGCCCCCACGCCCCCAGGGCCTGGGAAGCGGCGCTGGATCACTGGCGCACCCTCCCCACCGATGACGGCGCCGCCTTCGACACCGAGGTCGAGTTGGACGCGGCCGAGCTCGAGCCCCACGTCTCCTGGGGCACCAACCCCGCCCAGACCGTGCCGGTCAGCGCCCGGGTGCCCCACCCGGACGACTACGACGACCCGCTGGACCGGTCGGGGTGCGGGCGGG
>JAPPGV010000118.1 GCA_028821235.1 bacterium | reverse complement strand
GGGGGTGGGGAATTTCAGTGATCAACTCCGGGGATTTTCAATGACCATCAACACGCTCTCGTGGCGACCGGAACAGCCTTGCTGGCAGCCGTACTCATCAACTAGAACCGAGCCCTCGGCCTGATCGTCGGTGCGGCCACCGGGCTACAATCTCTCTCGTGCCGCATACGGAAGAACAGATCAAGCGTATCGCCGAACTGGGTCGCGACCCGAACAACTGGCAACCTGCCGGCCCCGAGGCGTGGGAACGCGGCAGACGCATGGCGGATGCGATCGCCGACAGCTACACGGACGAGGACTGGCGGACCATTCTCAACCGACTGACTCCGTCCAGGGCGGCTCAGCACATACTCTCCCGCCCTCCCCGCGATCACCACCACCTCCTGGAACTGGTCCATCCGGACCGCAGGGTCGAAGTGCAGAGGCTGCTGACCGTTACCGCATAGGCGACTCTGATGGCAAGACCCCACATCGCACCTTCGGCGCACAAACGCGGCGTCACCTTCCATGATGTCGATGCCGTGCTGCGCTTCCCAGAGAAGGTGATGAAACTGTCCGATACACACACGGGTCAACCTGAGCGCCCGAATGTCGACCTGTACGCCGGATATGACACATCCGGAGAACCCCTCGTCGTGTTCGTGGACCGGTTCGAGAACATGGCATTCCACTCGGAACCCGGGTTGCGTCGCTACAAGTGGCTGTTTTGAAACCAGAGATTCGACGGCCGCGGGGCAGGCTGATTCGGAGGGGCTAGGGCTCAAGCCAGCGGGTGTCCCTCCGAATGTCGATACAGTCCAAGTCAACAGGGCTTACCTCAAGTTATGGAGTTTATGTAGATCACGGATAATCTCCTCATAAGTCAGCCGGGCGTGGTCAGGGGCCATGGGCGCCTCGCGGTGTTGGTACCCCCTCCAATAGAACCCGACTAGTACAAGCTTAAGACTTGAGGCCAGCAAACTCCCAGGTCAAGGGGCCTTTTCATTGACCGGAATAGAGCGCGAATAGAACTTGAATAGATCCTGGCAGGTGATCCCCCCGGTCAAGCCAGATCCTCGTGTCGACCTATGACGGAACCTCGAAGGCGAACTCCGATGGAGCGAAGTTGATCGAGTACTTGCGGTAGCCAACCTCCACGCCCTCGAAGGGGCGGCGCACGTAGCGGACGGTCGGCTGGGCGGAGCGATCTTCGGGGACTTCGACCACGGCAAGGATGAAGCGGTCGGGCGAGTTCTGGGAGTGGATGATCTGGCTACGGCTGACCGTGACCGTCTCCGCGCCCTCGATCCGGCCCTTGACCTCTATGAAGTAGAGGTCGCCCGTGTCGGGGTCACGGCTCTCGATGTCGTAGCCCTCGTTGTTATGGGGCATCTCCTCTGGCTTCCGGCCGAGCGACCGCTCGGTTGCCAGGACCGCATCCACCGCCCGGCGATCGACCTCTGCCGTGTCTCTGGCGTGGGCGGTTGGGACCGGTTGATGTGTTCCGGATAGCCGATCCAGCAGTCCTTGGGGAACCACGATCGCGCCGCCCACTGTGTCGGGCGGGCGGCTGGAGAGTTGGAGTTCCCGGTCGAGTTCGAGATTCCGTTGCTCCCGCCTCGCGGCCAGATCGTCGGCGAAGTTCTGGGCGTGGCCGGCCGTGAAGCCGCCTCTCGGCCTTGTCCCCTGGGCCTGTTTCACCTCGTGCTGGTAAGTGTCCCAGTATCGGATCCGTTCCTTCAGGCGTTGTTCCACGCCGGCCCGTACCTTCCCGACCCGATGCTCGGTCGCTCGGCGGATCTCGTCGAGGTGGGGGCCGCATAGCTCGGTGATGGCGAAGCGGCGGGCGTGGTCCGACAGCATGGTGTCGATCCGGCTCTGCTCAAGGAGCGACGCTACGAGGTCCCGTTCGTCGTCCTCGATCGGGCGGAGATCATGGTGGCGGGCGGCGCCGGTCTCTTCAGATTCGCCTTCGGTGGGCATCTCGACCGTCCAGTAGCGCCTGGAGACGTCCCGACCCGAACCGTCCTTGATGAGGTGCTCGATCTGGACCAGCGCCCGGAGCCGGTCGCCGGTGGCCTGGGGATCCACGAGCACGGTCCCCCGCTGCAGGACCGAACCGTGACGGTCGAGCACCGCGTCCACCACCGCTTCGAGCAGCGGATGGCCGAGCGCCAGCAGCGCCGCCCTGGGCCGACCGTGGACATCCACCAGGTGCTTCTCGAAGGTGACCCGCTCGTACCTGCGGTGCAGCTCATTACCCGCTCCGGTCTCCCTGGCACGTTGGCGGACGATCCCGGGCACACGGGTGATCTCGAAGCGGCCCTTCTCGCGCTCCACGATGCGCCCGCCGAAGCGGCGCAGCGCCTCGATGAAGAACATCGAGATGAACCCGGGCTGCAGCTTGCGGAGCTTGGCGCGCTCCATATCGTCCCGGATCTCCTGAATGTCCCCGTCGCCGATCCGGCCGACGGCGAGGGCACGCTCGTCGACCAGGTTCCTGATCTGCTCCCCTATGTCATTGTTGATGACCTGGTCCCGGCGGGCTCTCACCTCGGGACGGTCGCCGTAGCGGATCGCCTCGATGAGCAGGTCTCTCAGCTGCCGGTCGATGACTGAGTCCCCGAGCACGTCGTAGACCTGGCCGCCCAGCGCCTTGCGTTGCTCCTCGATCTTGTCCAGGAGACGGATGAACACCGCCCCCTCCCGCGTGCCGTGGGCCACCAGGTTCCACAGGTGGCAGACCTCGGTCTGGCCGATCCGGTGTATACGCCCGAAGCGCTGCTCGATCCGGTTGGGATTCCAGGGAAGGTCGTAGTTGACCATCAGGTTGGCCCGCTGCAGGTTGACCCCCTCCCCGGCGGCGTCGGTGGCCACCATCACCTGCACCTCGGGGTCGTTGATGAAGGCGTCCTGGCGGTGGCGGCGGTTCTCCCGGTTGACGCTGCCGTGGATCACCACCACCCGCTCCCGCCTCCCGAGAAGCCCGACGATGCGGCGCTGCAGGTAGTCAAGGGTGTCCTTGTGTTCGGTGAACACGATGATCTTGCGCCTCGTCCCGCCGGGGCCGTTCATGTGCTCCGATTGGAGGACGGTGGACAACTCCTCCCATTTGGTGTCGGTGCCGGCCCTCCGGACCTCGGAGGCGATGGCCACCAGACGGCCGAGCGTCTCGATCTCCTTCTGGAGTTCGGGGACGGTCTCCGCCGCGGTGGCCTGGTCGATGACCTCGGTCTCCATTTCGTCGATCTGCTCATCGTCGAAGTCGTCGTAGTCGAAGAAGGCCAGGTCATCCTCCGACAGGCCTTTGAGCAGCGGGTCGGCCACCTCCCGGCCCTCGGCTATGGCCTCCAGCTCCTCCAAGCGTTTCTGGAGCCGTTCGCGGCGGCGGCGCAGCGAGCGGTAGATCGCGTGAGGTGAAGATGCTAGCCGCCGCTGCAGGGCGGCCAGGGCGAAGCCCACCACCAGGCCCCGGCGGCGGTTCTTCTGCTCGATCTGCTTGGCGCGGTCCATGCCGTGGCGGACGTAGTCGGTCACCTCGTCGTAGAGATGCTGTTCGGGCGACGAGAGGTCGTACTTGACCGAATGCGCCCGACGCTCGGGGAACAGGGGCTTCCCGTCGAAGGTCAGCAGCCTCTCCTTGAGGTTGCGGCACATCAGACGGGAGGCGTCCGGCACCTCCCCTCCTCTCAGCCGACCCCCGAACGAGTCCTGATCCAGCAGGGCGAGGAACAACATGTAGCTCTCCTGCTTGCCGCTGTGCGGCGTCGCCGTGAGCAGCAGGAAGTGGCGGGTCAGGTCGCGAAGCCGCTCGCCGAGCTGGTAGCGCTTGGTCTTGTTGAGCTTCCTCCCGTAGTAGTGGGCCGACATCTTGTGGGCCTCGTCCACCACCACCAGGTCCCACCGGGAAGCGGACAGCTTCTCCTGGAGGTCCTCGCGGCGGGCCAGTTGGTCGAGGCGGGCGATCAGCAGGTTCTCCTCGGTGAACGGGTTGCCGGTACGGGCGGACTCCACCATGTCGTTGCTGAGGATGCGGAAGTAGAGGTGGAACCGCTGCGACAACTCGTCCTGCCACTGAACCACCAGGGAACCGGGCGCCACGATCAGGACCCGCTCCACGTCACCGCGGATGGCCAACTCCCGGATGTAGAGGCCGGACATGATGGTCTTGCCGGCGCCCGGGTCGTCGGCGAGCACGAACCGGAGAGGCTGGATCGGCATCATCCGGCGGTAGACAGCCTCGATCTGGTGCGGGAGCGGATCGATGTCCGCGGCCTCCACCGCCACGTACGGGTCGAACACGTGAGCCGACTTGATACGCCTAGCCTCCGACGCCAGCTTGAACAACCGCCCGTCACCATCAAGCGGCCACGAGTCCTCGGCAGCCGCCACGCTCAATCGCTCCTCGTCGGTGCGCGACAAAAGCGACCTGTCTAGCCCCTTCTCAGAATCCTGGAAGACGACCTCCACATCGTTGTCCCCGTACCACTTCGTGGCGATCACGGTGACCGGACGGCCAGGTACCAGTCCATCCACAAGGGCGCCAGCCTGAATGTCCTCCAGCTTCAGCACGGTCAGCGATGGGTGGCCAGTGGCCCGTGGTCGGTCATCGAACTCCTTGCTTCATCATCTCTGCGGATTTTCTGTTCGGTTGCGCCCGGCGCAGGGTACCGAACGACAGTGACACGCCGGCCATGCCTGTCAACGTAGGGTGAATACTGAGCACGGAACCGCCGACCTGTATTTGGGTGCTGGCCGCTGGGGTCGTGAGGTCGTAGCGTCCGGTAGGTCGTTGGCTGGGTCGGCCTCGGGTGAGGTTGACCCGATCGAATGGACGCTCTGATGGTGACCGGGTTTGGTGGAGTCATCTCACTTGGATCAGCGGTGCAACGGTTGGGTTGTCGTAGTGGATTCTTTCGTACTCGATCGAGGTTCGCATCCCTGAGCGGTGTGGCGTCGTTACCGGTTGTGGAGGATCTCGAGGTCTTCGAAGTGGAGTTGCCCCGGTTTTGTGGACAGTTTTCGGTTAGGCGATTCTCAGGGTA
>JAPPGV010000117.1 GCA_028821235.1 bacterium | reverse complement strand
CGGTCGCCGTACAGGATCAGGTCGAGGTCGATGAGCCGGGGACCCCATCGCGGCCCTCTCACCCTGCCCATCTCCCGCTCGATGTCGAGGAGCCGGCCCACCAGCTCCACCGGGTCGAGATCGGTATCGACCAGGACCACCGCGTTGTAGAAGTGCTCCTGGTCGACCACGCCCTGGGGAGCGGTCTCGTACACACTGGAACTCGCCACCACCCGCCCCACCAACCGGATGCCCTCCATGGCGTTGACGAGGTTGGCCGCCCGGTCGCCCAGGTTGGTCCCCAGGGCGATGGCCGCCCGCGTGCCGTGCGACGACCTCACCACCGTCACGGAGACATCCTCGAACTCGACGTCGATGGGCGCCCGGGGCTTGTGAACGGTCACCGCCACCCTCGAGACGCGGCCGTCCTCGAGAACCAACCGGGCCACCCGTTCCGCCACCTTCTCGATCAGGTTCCATCGTTCGCCCGACACCCGGCGGTGGATCTCGGTGGCCAGCTTGCCGTAGTCGATGGTCGCGGCCAGCTCGTCGTGCTCTCCCGCCTCCGAGAGATCCATCCATAGGGTCACATCCACCACGAACGGCTGGCCCTCCCGCCGTTCTTCGGCCAGGACGCCGTGATGGGCCTCGATCCGCAGACCCTTCAGAGTGATCGAGTCGCCGGACTCCCCCGGGGCCGTCCCGCCGGATGTGATCAAGACCTCGCTCACACCCCCGCCGCCGGAATGAGGCCCCTCCCGCCGGGGCCGAGCGGCCGTCCGATGATCTCCTGGATGACCATCGCAGCCACGCGGGGATCATCCACCAGACCGGCGAAGACCACGTACCCGGCCAGGATGCCACCCACCGTGTCGTCAACGAAGTCCCTGTGGACCAGCACCTTGGCGTCCGGATCGGCCAGGACCTTGGCCAGGACCTCGAATGCGTGCTCGACCGCCGCCTCCTCGTGCTCGCTGTCAACCGGCGCCAGGTAGACCTCGATGCCGGCTCGCTCGTAGCTGCGAACGTTCTGGTTGCCGGGGAGCAGCGACACCACGGTGGTGAATCCCTCCTCGACCAGCCAGGATATCTCCTGCTCCCGCCGGACCCGGCGGTGCTGGATGCCCTGACCACCCACCCGGGACGATGCGGCCAGGCGATCCTGGATAACCCAGGCAAAGTCCCGTGGCCTACTGCCGGTCGGCATCACCGTCATCCATGGCCGCCACCATAGCGTCAGCCAGCGCCAGCGCATCCCGGGTGGAGGGCACATCGTGGACCCTCATCACGGAAGCGCCCAGGATCGCCCCGATACCCGATGCCACCGCGGTCACGCCGTCTCTCTCCTCCACGGAGCGGTCGGTGAGGGCGCCCAGGAAGGCCTTCCTCGAGGCTCCCACCAGGACCGGCCGGCCCAGGCCCGCGAGGTCGGGCAGGCCGTTGAGCAGGGCCAGGTTGTGGTGGAGCGTCTTGCCGAAGCCGATCCCGGGATCGACCGCGATCGCTCGCCGGTCGACACCCGCCTCCGTGGCCGCCCCGATCCTCCGGCGGAGGTACTCGCAGACCTCGGCGACCACGTCCGTGTAGTGGGGGTCGACCTGCATGGTCCGGGGGTTGCCTTGCATGTGCATGAGCACCACCCCCACCCCGGTCGATGCGCACAGTCGCGCCATGGCGGGGTCCTCCAGGGCCGTGACGTCGTTCAGCACGGCAGCTCCGGCCTCGATGGCTGCCCCGGCCACCTCCGGCTTCGACGTGTCGATCGACACCGGCACCCCGGCGGACGCCAACCTCGCCACCACCCCGACCACCCGCCCGAGCTCCTCCTGCTCGGAGACCTCGGCTGCGCCCGGTCGGGTCGACTCGCCACCCACGTCCACGATGTGGGCGCCCTGGCGCCACATCCGCAGACCCATGGCAACGGCCGAGTCCTCCGACAGGCAACGGCCGCCGTCCGAGAAGGAGTCGGGGGTGACGTTGACCACCCCCATGATGACGGTGCCCCGGTTCGGGTCGAGGACGGCACCCCTGACGTGCCACCTCGGTCGCCTCACACGCGGCGCCGGTTGATCAGCGAGAAGGCCTCGGCCCGGGTGGCGGCGCTACGCCGGAACTGTCCCCGGACCGCCGACGTCTGGGTGACCGCGCCCGGCTTCTCCACCCCTCGCATCTCCATGCACAGGTGTCGAGCCTCCACCACCACCAGCGCACCCCGGGGCGCCAGCACTTCCACGAGGGCATCGGCCACCTGGGTGGTGAGCCTCTCCTGCATCTGGGGCCGGCGGGCGAAACCGTCCACCAGCCGCGCCAGCTTGGAGAGCCCGGTCACGCGGCCATCCGGCACGTAGGCCACGTGGGCGGTGCCGTAGAAGGGGAGCAGATGGTGCTCGCACATCGAGTAGAACGGGATGTCGCGCACCAGCACCATCTCCTCGTGCTGGTCGGCCACGAACACCCGGTACAGGTCCTCCCTGGGGTCGCGCCGGATCCCGTCGAACACCTCGGCATACATGCGAGCCACCCGCAGCGGGGTCTCGGTCAGGCCCTCCCGGTCGGGATCCTCTCCGATCGCAGTGAGTATCTGCCGTACGGCGTCGCGGATCGCAGCCTGGTCGATCCCCTGGTCGCCCACGATCAGCGCGAGATCGGCTCGGCCGCTGCCGCGGCCGCCACCCCCTCCACCAGCCCCGGACTGCCGGCCGGCGCCTGGATGCGGGGATCCGAGCCGTGCCTGGCCTCCCACTTGGGCACGTCAGAGAGTATCTCAACGATCTCGTCGGCCGCCAGGGTCTCGACCGTGATCAAACGGTCGGCCAGCCGGTGCAGCGCGTCGATGTGCGTGGTGAGTATCCGCCTGGCCTCCTCATGGGCCTGGCCGAGCAGTGCCCGGACCTCGTCATCGATGGCCGCCGCCACCTCGTTGGAGTAGTCCTGCTGGCTCGAGTAATCGCGGCCGAGGAACACCTCGGCGTTGTTCTTCCCGTACTTCATGGGGCCGAGCTCGTCGCTCATCCCGTACTCCATGACCATCCGCCGGGCCTGCTCGGTGGCCTTCTCGATGTCGTTGGACGCACCGGTGGTGGGATCCACGAAGATCAGTTCCTCGGCGGCCCGCCCTCCCATCAGCATGGCCAGTTGGTCGGTCAGCTCCGACCGGCGCATGTAGTTCCGGTCTTCCGTCGGGAGCGCCAGCGTGTAACCGCCCGCCCGCCCCCGGGGAATGATGGTCACCTTGTGGATCGGGTCGGCGTTGGGAAGGGCGAAACCCACCAGAGCGTGCCCACCCTCGTGGTAGGCGGTGACCTTCTTCTCGTGATCGCTCATCACCCGGCTCTTGCGCTCGGGGCCGGCGATCACCCGGTCGATGGCCTCCTCGAGTTCCGCGGGCTCCACCAGCTCCTTGTCACGGCGCGCCGCCAGCAGGGCGGCCTCGTTGATCAGGTTGGCGAGGTCGGCGCCGGTGAATCCGGGGGTCTGGCGGGCGATGGCCTCCATGTCCACGTCCTCGGAGATCGGCTTGCCCTTGGCGTGGACATCGAGGATGGCCCTCCGGCCCCTGAGATCGGGACGATCGACCACCACCTGTCGGTCGAAACGGCCCGGCCGGAGCAGCGCCGGGTCGAGGATGTCGGGCCGGTTGGTGGCGGCGATCACGATGACCCCGCTGGCCACGTCGAAACCGTCCAACTCCACGAGAAGCTGGTTCAGCGTCTGCTCCCGCTCGTCGTGGCCTCCCCCGAGGCCTGCCCCCCGGTGCCGACCCACCGCGTCGATCTCGTCGATGAAGATGATCGCCGGCGCCGACGACTTGGCCTTCTCGAAGAGGTCACGGACCCGGCTGGCCCCCACGCCCACGAACATCTCGACGAAGTCGGATCCGGAGATCGAGAAGAACGGCACACCGGCCTCACCGGCTACCGCCCGGGCCAGGAGGGTCTTGCCCGTACCGGGAGGCCCGTAGAGGAGCACTCCCTTGGGAATCTTGGCGCCCATTGCCCGGAACTTCTGCGGGGACTCCAGGAAGTCCCTTATCTCTCCCAACTCCTCGATGGCCTCTTTGAGCCCGGCCACGTCCTCGAAGGTGACCTTGGGCTGGTCCTTGGTCACCTGCTTGGCCTTGGCCTTGCCGAACTGCATGATCCGGCTTCCACCGCTCTGCATCTGCATGATCACGAAGATCATGAAGCCGAAGATCAGGAGCCACGG
>JAPPGV010000116.1 GCA_028821235.1 bacterium | reverse complement strand
CGACTGTTATGTCCTCCACCTCGATGCGGTGGAGGGGCGAGGTGCTGTAGAGGGCCAGCGCCTCCTCCACGTCGCCCAGCATCCACAGCATCAGGTCCAGGGTATGGCTGGTCTGGGTCACCAGCGACCCGCCCCCCTCGGACTCCCACTTGCCCCGCCACTCTCCGGAGTCGTAGTAGGGCTGATCACGGTAGAACGGCCCGGTGCACTCCGCCATGAGCGGCCGTCCGATCATGCCGTCGGCGATCGCGTCCTTCATCCGGCGAGCGGTCTCCAGGAAGCGGTACATGTAGATGCAACCCAGGGTCACCCCGGCATCCTCGCAGGCCTCGATCATGCGGTCGGCGTCGGCCACCGTGGTCGCGATGGGTTTCTCGGTGAGGACGTGGCGGCCCTCGGCGGCCGCTGCGATGGCCATCCGGGCGTGGTCGCCGGTCGGCGACGCCAGGCACACGGCGTCGATGTCCGACCGGATCAGGTCGCGCCAGTCGGTGTGGATCTCGGTCACCCCGTATCCGGCGCCGAAGTCGGCCGCCTTCCGGCGGTTGCGGGAGCAGACCGATACCAGACGGGCGCCGCCGGGGCGTCCGGCCAGGGCGCCCGCGAAGAGGTGGCCGCCTCCCCCGGTACCGATCAGACCGAAGCGGAGGCTCACAGGCAGGGGAGGGAGGGGGTAGGTAGAAGGAGGGAGGCCCTCGACATCGGCCGTAGTATACGCCCGCAGTAGCTCCCGGAAGGTAGTCCTATGCGCCGAGTTCCTACCACCGCCGCGGCCGGCGCGGAGCTGGTCCCGCTCTTCCGGGACCACCTGGAGTTGTGCAAGGTGCAGCCGGGCGAGACGGTGCTCGGGTTCACCGACACCATGAGCAACCAGGTGTACAACATCGCGCTGGCGGCGGCGGCGCGCGTGCTGGGCACCGACTACTTCCAGATCACGGTGGCCGCCGACGAGAGCTGGATGAGGTCCCAGGCCATCGTCGATGCCTGGAAGGGATCCGACCTGGTGGTGGCAACGCCCACCACGGAGTGGATCTACAGCGACGCCCACAACGCGGCCCTCGACGCCGGGGCACGCACCTTGATGCTTCTGGAACCCGAGGACATGCTCCGCCGCATGTTCCCGATCCCCGAGATACGGCGCCGGGCGGAGGTCAGCGAGGCCCTGCTGGCAGCCGGTACCACGCTGCACATCGAGTCCGAGGCGGGGACAGATCTCACCCTGAGCTACGAGGGGCGCCCGGTGATGACCCAGTACGGGTACACGGACACGCCGGGGCGCTGGGACCACTGGCCCTCGGGCCAGGTGGTGGTGGCGCCGCTGGAGCATTCGGCGGAGGGCACCCTGGTGCTGGACGAGGGTGACTGCCTGCTCAACCTGGGTCGTTACGTGATGTCTCCCGTCCGGATGGAGCTCCGGGAGGGGAGCATCGTCTCCATCGAGGGCGGAACCGACGCCCAGCTCGCACGGGATCACTTCGAGGCGCCCCGGGACAGGCGCTCCTACGGCGTGTCACACATCGGGTGGGGATACGAGCACCGGGCCAACTGGAACGCCCTGGGCCTTCGCTTCTGGGAGAGTGGCGGCGTGATGGACACCGAGAGCTACTACGGCAACATGCTGATCGCCTTCGGCGCCAACTTTGTGCGTCTCCTCAAGGGAGAGAACCGGGCTCCCTTCCACTTCGACATCCCGACCCGCAACCATTCCATCTGGGTGGACGACCGCCAGATCATCGACAGGGGGAACTTCGTCATCCCCGAGTTGCAACTGGACTACCAGGAAGGAAACGAATGACCAGCCTCGTAATCCGCAACGCCGAATTGCTGGACTGCACCGGCGCCGACCCGCGGTCGGGCATGGACGTGGCCGTGTCGGGGTCGGTGATCAGCGGGGTCGGACCGGGCGTGGGAAGCTCCGCGGATCAGGTCATCGACGCGACCGGGCTGACCCTGATGCCGGGCCTGACCGATGCCCATGTCCATATGGGCCTGGTGTCGTCGGCGGGCGATGTGGGTGACCTGCCCTGGATCGACTACGTGTTCACTGTGCGGCGGGTCATCGAGAACACGCTCCAGGAGGGCTTTACCACCGTGCGGGATGCGGGGGGTCTGGACCCGCGTTGGGCTCGACTGGTGGAGGAGGGCGTGATCGACGGGCCCCGCATCCTCCCGTCGGGGTCGGTGCTCTCCCAGACCGGTGGTCACGGCGACCTGAGACACGCCCATCACCACGCCCACCCCCGGGGCAGCATCCCGGGCCTGTCGGCCACCCCCGAGGTGGTGGACGGCCCCGACCAGGTGCGCAGGGCGGCCCGCGAGCAGCTTCGCAAGGGCGCCACCCAGGTGAAGGTGTTCGGCTCGGGCGGTGTCCTCTCGCCGACCGATCCCTTCGACAGCCTCCAGTTCACCCACGAGGAGCTTCGCGCCGCGGTGGAGGCCGCGGCCGACTGGCACACCTACGTGCTGGCCCACTGCCACACCTCTGACGCCATCCGCCGGGCCCTCGCGGCCGGTGTCCGGTCCATCGAGCACGCCAGCATCCTGGACGAGGATGCAGCCCGCCGGATCGTGGACTCCGACGCCTTCGCCGTGGTCACTCTGGCGGTCAAGTACGACCTGCTGGAGAATCCGGAGCGGGCCGGCCTCACCGCGTCCCAGCTCTCCAAGCTCCAGGCGGTGGAGTCGGAGGTGGGCCGGAGCATCGAGATCATGGGGGAGACCGGGGTCAGGGTCGGCTCGGGGTCCGACATCGTGGGACCCCTCCAGGACCGGCGCGGCCGCGAGTTGCCCAACAAGGCCCGGTTCATGGGCGCGGCGGAAGCCATCGCGACCGCGACCACGATGAACGCCCGGATCTTCTACATGGAGGACCGGATCGGTACCGTGGAAGAGGGCAAGGAGGCGGACCTAATCCTGGTGGACGGCCAACCGCTCGACGAGATCGGGGTGCTCGCCGACCCCGACCGGATCGTGGCGGTCATCAAGGGAGGCCGTGTGTACAAGGACACCGAGGGACGCTGCTCGTCCAAATAGCTTCCGGGCGAGCGGGCAGCCGCCGGTGAGATGACAGCGCTAGCTGATCGACGGCAGGTCCGGATCCCCGGAGCGGAGTTCCTGATGGGCTCCGACCACCACTACCCCGAGGAACGCCCGGTCCGCAAGGAGCGGGTGGACCCGTTCCGGATCGATGCCTACCCGGTCACCAACCGCCGGTTCATGGAGTTCGTCGCCGACACCGGCTACGTGACCTTCGCCGAGCGTCCTCCCGACCCCGGTCTCTACCCGGGGGCTCGACCGCAGGACCTCGTGCCGGGCTCGCTGGTGTTCGGGATGACGGACGGGCCCGTGGACCTGGGGGATTTCCGCAACTGGTGGGCCTGGACGCCGGGCGCCGACTGGCGCCGGCCGCTCGGGCCCGGTTCGTCCTTGGACGGCTTGGAGGACCATCCCGTGGTCCACGTCGCCTACCCCGACGCGGTCGCCTTCGCCCGCTGGGCCGGCATGCGCCTCCCGTCGGAGACCCAGTGGGAGTACGCCGCCCGGGGCGGCCTCGAGGGCGCCGAGTTCGCCTGGGGAGACGAGGACGTCCAGGACACGGCGCCGCGCGCCAATACCTGGCAGGGCGGGTTCCCCTACGAGAACACGGAGCTGGACGGCTGGACCCGGACCAGCCCGGCCGGCTCCTACGCCCCCAACGGCTACGGCCTGTACGACATGATCGGCAACGTCTGGGAGTGGACCTCCACCCGCTACCGGGAGGGGCCACCGATGGCCGGGTCACGGTGTTGCGGCCCGCCCAGGAGCGAGCATCTGGCCCCGATCCGGGGGCCGGAGCCCTTCCCCGCCCGCACCATCAAGGGCGGGTCGCACCTATGCACGATCCAGTACTGCTTCCGCTACCGGCCGGCCGCCCGCCAACCCCAGACGATCGACACCTCCGCCGGTCACATCGGGTTCCGCTGCGTATCGCCTGACCGCCCCTGACCCTCGCCGGGACCACGCGAGGCCACCCCCTTCGCGCCGCGCCGCGGCGAACCTCAGGCTGAGGGCGTCATGGGTGGTGTTGTGTGCCTCAGGTTCGTGGATCCCACCGTTCTCGATGCACTGGGCGTCACCGGTGGTGCGGTGTTCCTGAGGTTTAGGGCGTCATGGGTGGTGTTGTGTGCCTCAGGTTCGTGGATCCCACCGTTCTCGATGCACTGGGCGTCACCGGTGGTGCGGTGTTCCTGAGGTTTAGGGCGTCATGGGTGGTGTTGTGTGCCTCAGGTTCGTGGATCCCACCGTTCTCGATGCACTGGGCGTCACCGGTGGTGCGGTGTTCCTGAGGTTTAGG
>JAPPGV010000115.1 GCA_028821235.1 bacterium | reverse complement strand
TGTCTGCGTTCCCCCTGAGTATACCACATATCCGTGACATAAGTATATAATTCCCTATTGAAAGCCTGCCGGTTTGGGGTGGTCTCTGTCCAACCCATCCGATCTGGCCTCCGGTCAATGACGGTCAGGTGCGAACCAGGGAGGCCCCCTCCACCCTGGCGAGGCGGCCGTCGAAAGTGTGCAGTGGTAGCGCTTCCGCCCGGTTGGCCGCAGCGAGAATCATCAGATCCGAGAAACCCGGTCCTCCCTGTCGATAGCGCAGCACCGAGCGGATGACACCGTCGGCGGACTCGAACACCAGGCAGTCCGTCGCAAGTAGTTCCAGGAGTACATCCGCGATCTCGACTCGTCCGAACCGATAGACTCGCTCAAGCACCCACACCACCTCCACTACAGCCTCGCGACACACGAAACCGGGGCGTTCGCGCGTCAACCCTTCCAGCAGTGCCCGGGCTGCCTCAGCCTGCTCGGCGTCGTCTCGTACGAGGTAACGCACGAGTACGTTCGTGTCGATAGCGGTCACGCCCTGGATGCTCCTTCTGCGATGGCGTCATCCATGTCCTCGAGTGTCGCGGCCGGGCCATGATGCTGTAACACCCCGTACAAGCGGTTTATGGGACGCACTCCGAGTAGGCGGACTTGATCATTCTGGATGATGTACCGCACACGGTCTCCCGACTGGATCGAGAGTGCTTGTCTAACAGCCTTGGGCAAGGTCGTCTGCCCCCTCGCCGTAATAGTGGACTCGATCATTCTGTCTCCATCCATTCCTTAATTAAGACAATCAATCCTTACTAGAGAAACTATAGTAAGGCAGATGTGGGATATCAAGGCCCCGATGGAACTATGCATAGTTCGAGGCCGGTTTCCAATCCGACCAGGTGGGCACATTACTTCGGGATCTGAACCACCGGCATCGGGCCGCTTCCGGGGGAGGCCACCAGGTCAGCCACGGGTCCGCGTGGCATCTGCCAGGACATGCCGGCTATCGGGTCGATGAGCCTAAGAGTTTGGTGTTCGTCGATCTCCTGCCGCAGGGCCTCGGCAGCCCTCCGCCTCTCCTGATCGGGCACCAGCCAGAACTCGGCTCTCCGATCCTTGATTACCCGTACGTCTGCGGCACCCGGTAGCCCGCCGGAACCCACAGGCGTGTAGGTGCCCGGTCTGCGTCCTTCCCCGAACAGCACCGTGTTCAGCACGCGGGTTACGTGGAAGGCAGGCCGCGGGTTCGACAACCGGTCGAGGAGCCCGTGCACTACTTTGGTGACGCGGTCGAGATCCTGTAGGGGATCGACATAGATGCGGCAGCCGGGCAACGTTGCGGCTGCGAACAGGGCTTCGGCGACCGCCAGTGCGTTACGTTCATCGTCGGTTTCCAGCGGGACCAGGAAGTCGAGGCCTCCGACGGAGCGAAGGCGGGTGTCGAAGCTCAGGATGTCGCTCCACACCGACTCCGAGTCTTCGACCATGCAGACCGCCCGGTCCAGTTGGACGCCAAGTTCGGTCAGCATCTCGTCGAGGTGTGGTAGCTCCCGCGGTCGGAAGCCGGTCCGGCTGCGCAGATGCACCTTGCCGGTGTCCTCCAGCGCCAGCGGGGCCATTGCAACCCCAGCTCCCGCTTCCCGCAGTTCCGCGAGGGCCTCCAGATCCTCGGTCTCCGGCAGGAACCGGTTGGTCAGTTGTACCTCGATGAAGTCGGCTTCGGATGCCTTGCGAGCGGCAGCAGCTATGTCACCTGGCCTCGGACACAGGACGGTGGCCGTCAGCTGCACCCCTTCGCTCCGCAACACGGCGAGTTGCCCGGCCTGCAGAGCCACATCGAGGTCGTGGATCGGGAACCGCACATGGCGGATACCCGCCTCGACGCACGAGAGCAGGGGGTAGTCGTCGCGGATCCTGTGCCTCACGTGGTTGGGATAGGAGATCGCCCCGTCGCTCTGGTTGGTGATGGGCAGTCGTAGGTAGGTGGCTGCGGGGGAGTGGGGCACATCGACGGTCGTGCCGGTCAGGATCCGGGACCCGGCCGGGTGGTTGGCATGGGTCTCCCCGCTGGTGCGGATGAGATGTACCGAGGTCGCGTCATCGGTGACCCGGACCAGGAAGAAACCGAGCTTGGTGGTGTCGAGCCATCCCCGGTCGGGCGGACACACGTTGAAGGCCTCGTAGAAGCCCGGCCTGGTGGTGGTCGTCGATGGAAGCGTGTACAAGCGGGTGCCGCCGGCTCGGTTGAAGACCTGGAAATGGGTGTGACCGCTGAACAGTGCCTCGACGTCGTAGCGCCTGCACAGGTCCAGCAGCCAGGTCCGGTCCGGGTTGCCGAGCACGTCGTAGCTGCCCAGGCCGGGCTCGTCCTCGTCGACGAGGTATGGCGGAAGGTGCATGAACAAGAAGATCCGGTGCGAGGCGTGGGCGGCGAGGTCGGCCTCCACCCACTCGCGCTGCTCTATCGCCTCGGGGAGGGTGGTGTTCATGATCTGGGAGTTGAGGACGACGAAGTGCGTATCGCCTTCGGTCCGGCTGTAGAACGACTTGCCGAAGTCCTCGTCCCAGCGTTTCAGGAATCCCGGTTCGACCCATCCGGCGGGCACGGTCGGATCCGGTTTGTCCCCGATGTCCATGTTGCCGGCGGCGAAGTTGACCTCCATGCCCGACTCCTCGAACTGGGTCACGGCGGCTCGTCTCCCGGTGTCGAAGAACCGGGATCCCGGGTACTCCTGGGCCAGGTCCCCCACATGGAAGACCAACTCGGACCCGGTGGCCCTGGCCAGGGCCAGCGCCCAGTCACCCCGGTCCGACCACTCGCGCACGATCTCCGGAGTGACCGAGTCGCCCTTGGTCGAATACATGCCCGGATCGACCAGGTGATGGGTGTCGGCGATGACCACGAACTCCAGGGCGGCCTGCGGTACGTCTGAGCGGTCGAAGCTGGGCATCCCTGGACCTCCTGGATTCCGGTGTTTGCATGCGGAGCGGTTTCGTGACCGGTTCCGCTCAGATAGTACGCCGGGCCGTGCAGGGTCGGGCGAGCGTCACTAGCCCTGATTATTCCTGTCCCCAGCACGCCGACTCGGATCAGGCCACTCCAACCACATCTTTGCGAAGCGGCACCCTTCACCTGGCGGTTGATTTCACACCCGGCCGGAAGGCAGGGCCGCCAAACGGCTATGACTCCAGGTCAGGAGCACGGAGCACCCATTCCTGTCACCTGTATAAACCCCCACCATGAATAATTGGGGCTAACTTGTCAATGGACGCCATCGCCCCACGGTGGTGCGGGCAGGACCAGGAGGTAGACCGGTGAGCTTTCTTTCGATCGACCACGTCGGGGTGGCGGTGACCGACCTGGAGGTATCGGTTCCCTGGTGGACCAGGTTCCTCGAGGAGGAGCCCTTCATGCAGGGCACCTGGATAGCCGCCGACGTGGAGGACTACGTGGGCAAGATCGTCGGGTATCCCAACTGTGACATGTCGGGCGCATTCTGGGCGCTGCCGGGCGGTTCGGTGCTCGAGATGCTCCAGTACCACAACCCGCCGCCCGGCCGCGTTGACATGGCTACCTACAACGCCGGGAACACCCATCTCTGCCTGGAGACCGAGGACATCTACCGGGACTACGAACGGATGCGGGACCATGCGGTGTTCGTGTCCGCCGAGCCGGTCCGCTGCGCCTGGGGCAGGTACGAGGGTGCCCTCACCTGCTACCTGCGCGACCCGGACGACATCTCGATCGAGCTGATCCAGTTCGCCGACGGGGGAAGGCCGTTCGAGGTCGAGAGTCCGTTCGTCAACCCTTACGGATAGGCATATGGGATCGGGTCGCCGGGTCCGGGTGGGTGTGATCGGCGCCGGCTCCTGGGCGATCGCCAACCACATCCCGATCCTGGCCGGACGGGACGATGTCGAACTGGTGAGCGCCGTCCGTACCAACCGTGAGGCGCTGGCCATGCTGGCTGACAAGTTCGGGTTCGGACATGTCAGCCACGACTACCGGGACGCGTTGGCGCTCGACTTGGACGCCGTGGTCGTGGCCAGCCCGGCGGGGCTCCACTACGAGCATGTGAGAGCGGCGCTGGAGGCGGGCGCGCACGTGCTGTGCGAGAAGCCCTTCACCACCGAACCGGACCACGCCTGGGAACTCCATGGCATCGCCTCGGAACTCGGCCGCCACCTGGTCCTCGCGCTCGGCTGGAACTACCGTCCCACCGCCGTAGAGGCCAAGCGCCTGATGGAGGATCCCGGTGTCGGAGAAGTCCAGCACGTCCTGGTGGCCATGGCCTCCGGCCTGCGCGGGCTCCTCCACGGCACGGGGAGCTACCGGGGCCAGGATGCATTCTTCCGACCTGCCCAGGAGACCTGGACCGACCCCAGGCTGTCCGGCGGCGGGTACGCCCCGGCGGCCCTGAGCCACGCCCTCGGGCTGGCGTTGTGGGTCACGGGCCAGCGTGCTTCCCAGGTCTTCGCCTTCATGAACAACGAGGGCGCCGCCGTCGATCTTCATGACGCGATCAGCGTCCGGTTCCGCTCGGGAGCCACGGGTTCGATATCCGGAGCGTCGTCGCCACCCGGCGGGAGCGCGGTCGACCACGAGGACGCCCCATGGCCCAGGCACCAGCTGCAGGTCCGGGTGTACGGCACGGAGGGCCATCTCGTGGCCGATCTGGAACGGGACTTCCTGTGGCTCTTCCGCGACGACGGCAGGGATGTCAAGGTCGACCTGCCACCCCACGCCGGTCTCTACGGGTGCGAGGACCCACCCAATGTGCTGATCGATCTGGCCCTCGGAAAGGCGGCGGAGAACAGATCTCCCGCTGACGTGGGAGCCAGGACCGTAGAGTTGCTGAACGCCGCCTACGAGAGCGCGAGCACCGGAGCGGTCGCTCAGGCGTCTCAGGAGGTCTGATGGAGTCATCGGAGGCGAGCCTCGACACATCAGAGCGGGTGAGGATCGTTTTCTTCGGTGTGGGCAGCGTCGCGACTGCGGCGTTGAACCTGTGCCTCCAACGCTCCTGGGTGGACGTTGTCGCTGCTGTCCGTAGCCCTTCATCGGCTGCCGGCCGGCCGACCGCCGGTGCCTGGGCCGGGGTGCGGATCCGGACGGACCCGGAAGCCATGCTCGAAGAGGCGCGCCCCGACGTCGCGCTCGTGGCGACCAGGTCCGAACTCGACTCCGTCCTGCCCCTGATCCGGCTGTGTGCCCGGAAGGGTGTTCACGTCGTGAGCACCAGCGAGGAACTCGCCTGGCCGGATGTCGAACAGCCCGGAGCCGGCGCCTCGCTGCAACGGGCCGCCGAGGAAGCCGGAGTGGTGATCGCCGCCGCCGGCATCAATCCCGGCTTCGCCTTCGACGCCCTCCCCCTCGTCCTGGCCGCGGCCGCCTGGGATGTCTCGAAGATCGTGGTCCAGCGCACCCTTGACGCCTCGGTGTTCGGCCGCGACGTGCACCGCTCGCTGGGCATCGGCTACACGGAGGCCGGTTTCAGGGACGCCGTCCGGTCCCGCAGGGTCCGGGGACACATCGGCTTCGCCGAGAGCGCCCGTGTCATCGCCGACGGGATGGGGTTGGAGATCGAGCGGTTCGAAGAGGAGATCGAACCGGTACTCGCAGATCGCGCCCATGTCCTGGCTGGTTACACGATCGAACCGCCCAAGACCGCGGGCGTCGTCCAGCTGGCCACTGCGCTGGTTGGGGGACGTGAGTGGCTCCGGTTCGAACTCTCCCTGCACGTGGCTCCGGGCGAGGTCGATTGGGAGACCCGCGACCGCATCCGGATCTGCGGGGACAACGAACTGGAACTCACGATGGAACCGGGTATGCCGGCCGTGTCCACCACCGCGGCCCTGGTCGTCAATGCGGTTCCCGGCGTCCTGGCGGCCCGGCCCGGTTTCTACCCGCCGGGACGCCTACTTCCCAACCCGCCGTGGCTGGCGGGAGGCCGACCCCCGGACGCTCGATGATGCTCGCACGGCCGAGGGGTGGCGCAGTTGTTCAGTCGAGGTGCCAGACCTCGTCGGCCCAGTAGAGGTTGCCGTCCTCGTCCACGAGGCTGAGGATCACGTCCTCGAACCACTTCGACCAGCGGGCGTTCACCTCGGTGGGTCCGATCTTGCCGAAGGCGGTGGCCACGTCGGGGTGGGCCTCCACGTAGGCGATGACCTGGGTGCCGCGGCGGAACAGGCTGTAGTTCTTGAGCCCGGCCTTCTGGATCTCCTCGACAAGTTCGGGCCAGATCTCATCGTGGCGCTTCTTGTACTCGTCGGCCTTGTCCGGATAGATCTCGAACGTGAAGCACGCTCGTTCCATGGAAGCCTCCTCCAAACCGTCTGGGTGCCGGCTCGAATCTAGCAGTGTATTTCGTAAGGGCTATGTGGCCCGGTGCTGCGGGAATGTGACCGGCCGGGAGCCGCGATTATTGTTCGGACGGCTCGGTGTCGACAGCGGATGGGAGGGTTCATGGGCGCGAACGATCGGGTGCGGGTAGGTGTGATCGGCGCCGGCTCTTGGGCGGCGAGCAACCACATCCCCGTGCTCAAGGCGCGGGACGACGTGGAGCTGGTGGTGGCCGTCCGCAAGGGCTGGGATGCGCTCGAGATGCTGAAGGACAGCTTCGGGTTCGAGCACATCACCGAGGACTACCGGGAGGCTCTCGAACATGATCTGGACGCGGTGGTGGTGGGGAGTCCGTCGGTTTTCCACCACGAGCACGCCAAGGCGGCTATGGAGGCCGGCGCCAACGTCCTGTGCGAGAAGCCGGTCACCATCGATCCCGCCGAAGCCTGGGATCTCGATGCCACGGCCAAGGCGCTGGGCCGGCATCTGATCATCTCGTTCGGCTGGCACTACCGGCCGACCGTCATCGAGGCTAAGCGCATGATGACCGAGGACGGCGGGGTAGGGGATATCGAGCACATCCTGGTGGCGATGGCCTCCGGAACCAGGGAACTGCTGAAGGCCACCGGCGCCTACGAGGGCTCGGCCTCCGACTTCATGCCCGATTGGGACACCTGGACCGACCCGGCCATGTCCGGAGGAGGCTATGCCCCCGCGCAGCTGAGCCACGCCATGGGACTGGCCCTCTGGCTGAGCGGGGAGCGGGCCAAGGATGTGTTCGCCCTGATGAACAACGTCGGCGCCCGGGTCGACCTGCACGACGCCATCAGCATCCGCTACCAGTCCGGCGCCACCGGGGTCCTGAGCGGCGCCAGCTGTCCCAGCCAGGCAGGTATCGGCGACATCGCCGACGAGCCGTGGCCCCGCCACCAGCTGCAGGTGCGCTTCTACGGCTCCGAAGGACAGCTGATCGTGGATCTGGAGCGGGACTTCCTCTGGCACTTCCGCGAGGACGGGGTCGATGCCAAGCCCGAGCTGCCCGATCACGCCGGGCTGTACCAGTGCGACGGTCCGCCCAGCACGCTGATCGACCTCACCCAAGGCAAGGACGTGCCCAACCGGTCACCGGCCGAGGTAGGCGCCAGGTCGGTCGAGGTGGTAGCGGCCGCCTACGAGAGCCTTAGGACGGGAGGATTGGCCAGGGTCTCCGGCGTCGAGTAGCGGCCTTCCACAGACCCTGCCATGAGGGTCGGGATCGACACCTACTCGTACCATCGCTTCTTCGGCGAGATAAGGGAGGGTGAGGAGGATCCCGGAACCCGCTGGACGACCTGGGACTTCCTCGACCGGGCTGCCGAACTCCGCGTGGCAGGGGTCAGCCTGGAGACTTGCTACCTGGATCTCGATGATCCGGTTTTCCGGGATCGTCTGGCCCTGACCCTGGACGAGGCCGGCCTCGAAGCCGTCCTGGCCTGGGGCCATCCCGGAGGCCTGGAGATGGGTAGGTCCGCCGAGAGGCTCGATGACCTCCTCCGGGTCATCGACCAAGCCGTAGCCATGGGGGTGCGTCTGGTGCGGCTGGTGGTCGGCACCTTCACCCACTGGGGAAAGGAGCCGCCCCATGTCTCGGTGGAAAGACTCTTACCCAGGGTGGAGGCAGCGTGTCGGCACGCCGCGGAGGTCGGAGTCCGGTTATCGATCGAGACCCACACCGCCCTTCCGGTCGATGCCCTGTCCGATCTCGTGCGCCGGGTCGAAGCACCCAACCTCGGCGTGGTGCTCGACACGGCCAACGTGGTCCGGGTAGGCAGCGATCTGCCGGAGGCCACCCGCTTGCTGGCGCCCCTGACCGACATGGTTCACATGAAGGACCTGGATCTCTCTGAGGCCGGGTTCGGCGACCCGGGAGGATGGTGGCCGTGCACGTCGCTCGGTGCGGGCGATCTAGACCTTCAAGGCGTGCTGGCCGAACTCCGGTCGGAGCAGTTCGACGGCCTGATGTGTGTCGAACTGGCCACGCTTCCGCCCGGAAGCGACGAGGACCGCATGGTCGCCGAGAGCATCGCCTGGCTGCGCGAGGCCATCCGACTCAACTGACATCCGCCGCTGCTCGGTGGTGGCCGGAGCCGGCAGCCGGATCGGCGTGGCAGGCCGCAACCAAGGACGCAGCAACCCACCGACGAGCCCGTGTGCGGGCCGACGGCGGTTGTTCCTCGTGCTTCGAGACCGGGATCTCCTCGGTACGGGATGAGTGCCCGCACAATCCGCGCTTCCACCCGGGCTCGTCGGCGGCTGCCCCGCCATTGACATAAGAATGAGAATCATTATCATTATGGGAGCGACTATTGAAAGGGCACTACTTCACCATGGTCAATCTGAGGATCTTCGAGTTCCTGTCCCCACGGAGCATCCGGGTCTGCGTCGTGGTTGCGGCACTATTCCTGGTAGCGACCGCATGCGGTGGCGAGGACGCGGGCGACACCACGGCGGCCACAACCACCACCGCGGCCACAACCACCACCTCCGCGCCCCCTGCAACCGAGGAGCACGAGGACGAGCACGAAGAGGACGACCACGAGCACGAGGACGAGCACGAAGAGGACGACCACGAGCACGAAGACGAGCACGAAGAGGACGACCACGAGCACGAAGAGGACGACCACGAGCACGAAGAGGACGACCACGAGCACGAGGAAGACGACCACGAGCACGAGGACGAGCCCATGACCCTGACGGTCACGGACGGAAGCGGGCGCGAGATCACACTCGACACTCCTGCCGAGCGGGTCCTGTGCGTGCAGGACAACTGCACCGACCTCACCTCCGACCTGGGAATAGTGCCTGTCGCCCAGCATCGAGGCGATGGTTGGGGTAGTGCCGCCGCCTACTACGGCGACGGAGCTGCTGACATTCCGGTGCTCGGTGATCGTATGTCCGTGGAGGAAGTCGCCCAGTTCGAACCCGACCTGATCATCGGACGGGTCGGTGAGGAAGAGGTCCGGGACGCTCTCGAAGTCGTCGCCCCGGTGTATCTGGTCGATATCGGCGGCGTCGAGACTCTCAAGGAGGGATGGATCGATGTGGGCATCCTCACGGGCAGGGAAGAAGAGGCGACCGCGGCCATCGCCAGGTTCGAGGCCAACGTCGCAGCCCTGGCGGCCGATCTTCCCGCCGGAGCCGTGGACACCCGGGTGGCCGTCGGATTCGGAGACACCAACTGGATGATCTGGGACTCGTCCTCGTTCTGCGAGTTCCTCCATTCCGAGGGGGCCGGGACGTGTGCCTTCCCGGACCAGGGCGAGTCCGAGTACGGATCCCCGGACAGCGAGTTCTCCTGGGAGTTCATCGTGGAGACGGATCCCGAGGTTTGGGTCATGATCACCTGGCCCGGAAGCGCCCGCTACGACACCGTCACCCAGGAAGTGTGGCTCAACACCACCGCCCACCGCGAAGGCCGGGTGTGTGAGGAGGACTCGGCGGGTGCCTTCGGTCACGGGCTGCTGATGCTCCAGTGGGCGTACCAGTGCTACCTGAATGCCGGCTGGCCGGCCATCTACGACCATCCGGGAGATCTATCGGTTTGGATGCCTGCTGCCTAGGTGGGATCACCCACGGGGGGCAAGCCGGTTAGGGGAGGGTCGTCGGTCTCTCGACCCTCCCCTAGCTCCGACTATTCCTGTTCTCAGTCCTTCGACGCGGATCAGGCCACGTCAAGCACATCACTTGCGAAGTAGCCACCCTTCACCCGGCGGTTGATTTCACACCGGCCGGGAGATAGGGCTGCCAAAATTCCTATAACCCCAGGTCAGGAGTGAGGAGCACCTATTCCCGTCACCCCCACAAACCCCCATCCATGAATGATCGGGGCTCACTGAGGAGGCGTTCCCTGTTCCGCGGCAGGTCGGCCCGGGCTGCCATCGTGGTGCTCCTCATCGCCTCCCTGTGCGCAGCGGTGGCCGTGGCGTCACTCATGCAGGGAACCCCCGACCTGTCGGTCGGGCAGGTACTGGACGCACTGTCCGGATCGGGCACGTCCGAGGGAAACCAGCGGTTCATCGTCCAGAACCTCCGGCTTCCGAGAGTGATCGGCGGACTGGTGGCCGGTGGCATGCTCGGCGTTTCGGGCGCGGTGATGCAGGACACGCTCCGGAACCCCCTCGCCGGTCCTGAGCTGATCGGCGTGTCCGCAGGAGCCTCGCTGGCAGTCGCCACCATCGTCGCCTTCCGGCTCCCGTTTCCGGGTATCGCCCTGCCGCTGGCCGCTCTCGCGGCCGGGCTGGCTACGGGCACGTTGATCCTGTCGTTGGTGAGCCTCAAGAGCAACCCCATGCGCATGCTGCTCGTCGGAGCAGCGTTCACGGCCCTGCTGAACGCGCTGGTGATAGCGGTTATAACGCTTGCTCCCAACTTCGGAGGTGTCTCGATCATCTACCGTTTCCTAGTCGGGAGTCTCTCCGACATTCAATGGGAGGAGGTGCGCTTGGTGGCCCCCTGGACCATTGCTCTGCCGGTTGTATTCCTCCTCGCCGGAAGGCCTCTGAACATCCTGGCCCTGGGTGACGAGATGGCTGAGGGCCTCGGTGTCGGCGTCCGGCGTACCAGGGCGCTTCTCTTCGCCGCGGCGGTCCTGCTGGTGGCGCCGGTGATCGCCATTGCGGGGCCGATCGGATTCGTGGCACTCGTATCCCCCCACATCGTCCGCAGGTTGCTGCGGACCTCGGACGCCCGGATCGTCCTCCCGGTTTCCGCCGCGGTGGGGGCGATCCTCGTTGTGAGCGCCGACATGGCTGCCCGGCTCGCCCTCCATCCGCACGAGATCGCGGTCGGTCTGTGGACGGTCGCGTTCGGCGCCCCAGCATTACTGGTGCTCATGCAAAGAGGGCTGGTGCGGCGAAGGGCCATTCCTTGACCGTCACCGCCACCGTCGACCGGCGCCGGAAAACCGGCGTCACTCCGGAGGTCCGGTCCCGGCAGGTACTAGTGGCGCTCGGCGCGTTGCTGCTGGCCGTAATGTTCGCCTACGTGATGCTGGGCCCGGTCATATTCGGTCCCGATCTCGTCCTCAAAGCCCTGATCGATCAAGCGGAGGAGCTTCACCACCGTATCTCGGTGTGGGAAGTGCGGGTCCCCCGTGTCCTGATCGCCGCGCTGGCCGGGGCCATGCTGTCCTCGTCCGGGGCGCTGCTCCAGTCGGTTCTCCGGAATCCCCTGGCCGCTCCCGCGACCGTCGGGGTGACGCAGGGCGCCGTCCTGGGTGCGGTCCTGGCCCTGGTGATCACCTTCGGGTCGGAGGGGGCGCTGAACGATCTGAACGCCCTGGTGCCTCTGGCGGCGATTGCGGGTGGTCTGGCAGCAGGAGCCATCGTCTACGTGCTCAGCTACTGCCGCGCCGGCACCGATCCCATCCGGCTCATCCTGACCGGGGTGGTAGTTGCCGCCGCGCTCTCGGCGGTCACGTCGTTCATGGTCCTGATCTCGGGTAGCCACATCGACTCGATCGTCAGGTGGCTGGTGGGATCGCTGAGCACGCGGACGTGGGACCACCTGGTCTTCCTGGTGCCCGTCGCGGTCCTGGCCCTTCCTCTGGTGGTACTGGTCATACCGCTGGCCAATGCGCTCCAGCTGGGAGACAGCACGTCGGTGAGCCTCGGACTGCGTTCCGAGTTGGCCCGTGCGTTCATCCTCATGACGGCGGTCGTGCTGGCGGCCGGATCGGTATCCGTGGTGGGTGGTGTCGCCTTCCTGGGCCTCATCGGTCCTCACCTCGCTCGCACCCTGGTGGGCTCGGACCTGCGGAGGCTGCTGGTCTGCTCCGCTCTGGTGGGCGCAATCATTCTCGTGGCCGCCGACCTTCTCGCTCGCGTCTTCTCGCTCGACTGGATCCCGTTAGTCGACATCCGTACCGAAAGCGGTAGCCGTATCCCGGTCGGCGCCTTCACGGCCCTGGTGGGAGCACCGTTCTTCCTCTATCTCATGCGGGAGCGCACGCGATGACCGGGAGGGAGCCGATGGTCACCGACCCCGCCATCCTGACCGAGGGAATCTCCACCGGATATGGAAGGCATGTGGTGTCACAGCGCCTCAGCCTGACTGTGGGGAGGGGGACGAGGACGTCACTGGTGGGTCCGAACGGGTCGGGGAAGAGCACCACCCTCAAGACCCTGGCGCGCCTGCTCGCACCTCTGGCGGGCACCGTTTACCTCAGCGGCCAGGACATAAACGACCTGCCGACCCGGCAGGTGGCTCGCCAGATGGCGATCCTGCCGCAGGTGCACGAGGTCCCGGCCGAGCTCACCGTGGTGGAGTTGGTGGAGCAGGGCCGGTTCCCCCATGTGGGCGCGCTCGGCATGCTCCGCCGCCAGGACGATGAGGCAATCGAAGAAGCCATCCGGCTGACCCGCCTCCAAGACTTCGTCCACCGGCCCATCGACACGCTGTCCGGGGGCGAGCGCCAGAGGGCCTGGATGGCGCTCGCCCTCGCCCAGCAGACCGAGATGCTCCTGCTGGACGAGCCCACCACCTTCCTGGACGTCGGTCACCAGCTGGATCTGCTGGAGCTGGTGTCAAGCCTGAACCGAGACCGTGGGGTGACCATCGTCATGGTGCTCCACGACCTCAACCATGCGGCCAGGTTCTCGGATCGTATGATCGCCATGTCCCGCGGTGAAGTGGTCGCGGACGGGGCTCCCGCCGAGGTGCTGACACCGCGTCTGCTACGGGATTGCTTCGGGGTCGAGGCGGCCGTGGTCACCGACCCGAAGACCGGCTCACCGATGTGCATACCCTACGCTCCGATCCATTCCGGCAGCGATGGACAGGAGTTGGACGAATGAACCAGATGAGAACCGGATCCGGCGGTCCTCCAGTTCCTCCACCGTCCATGCGTGCCGTGCAGGAGGCGGCCCGCCGCATCGAAGGAGTGGCGTTGCGCACGCCGCTGCTGAAGTACAAGACGATGGAGCAGGGAGAACCCGTCTGGCTCAAGGCGGAGTGTCTCCAGCCCGCAGGGTCCTTCAAGCTCCGGGGCGTGCTCAACTGGGCGAAGTCGCTGTCCCCCGCCGAAAGGGAGAGAGGGCTGAGCACGCAGAGCGCCGGCAATACCGCTCAAGCCCTCGGGTACGTGGCCCGGCTTCTAGGGGTCCCGGCCAGGAGCCTCCTGCCGGACAGTGCCCCGAGAGTGAAGGTCGACGGTGTCCGCTCCTACGGTGTCACGCCGGTGCCGGTGCCGTTCTCGGCACTGATGGACTACGTCTTCGACCGGGGGTGGGAGCGGGAACCGTACAGCTACCTCAACCCGTGGGGTGACCCCTCGATGCTGGCGGGTTCGGGAACGATCGGAATGGAGATACTCGACGAGCTGCCCGAACTTGCGGCCGTCTACATACCTGTCGGTGGCGGCGGTCTGGTGGCGGCGATAGGCAGCGTGATCAAGGAACTCCGGCCGGCTGTGGAGGTGGTGGGAGTGCAAAGCTCGGCCTGTCCCTCGCTGGGAGCGGCCATGGAGGCTGGCAGGCCCACATGGGTTCAGGCAGGGGAGACCATCTGCGACGGCACGAGCGTGCCGGTGGTGGTAGACGAGATGTACCCGCTGGTGAGTTCGGTGGTGGACAGGGTGGTCGTAGTCTCGGAGGACGACGTTCGTGCCGCCATCGCTCGCCTGGCGTTGGGGAACAAGCTGGTGGCGGAGGGTTCCGGCGCCATGTCCCTGGCCGCCGCGCTCGGCGAGCTGAGGGATGGCCCCGTCGCCTGCATCGTGAGCGGCGGGAGCATCGGCGCCGACCGCCTG
Source organism: bacterium (assembly GCA_028821235.1). Classification (NCBI taxonomy): domain Bacteria; species bacterium. The sequence continues at coordinate 12,340 of JAPPGV010000115.1, read as the reverse complement.
GCGGAGATACTCACGACCCCGGCCGAGGGATGATCGGGGGTAAGTCCGCCCTATGAGTGGTGGGTGGACCGGGCACAGGCTTCTTTCTGAGTTGGGTGTTCGCCCTGTTATCAACGCGCACAACGACCTGACGGGGCTGGGCGGCAGCCTCCCCCCGGGAACGGTGCTCGAAGCCGTGTCGGTCGCCAACGAATCCTTCCTGGAAGTGGAAAGCCTCTCCGACGCGGCCGGCGAGGCGATCGCCGGGATGCTCGGGATCGAGGCAGCAATGGTGACCCCTGGAGCCGCGGCCGCGGCAGTCCTGGCCACGGCGGCCTGCATGACCGACGGAAGGAAGGACCTGGTGGCGCGGATCCCCGATACAACCGGGCTCCGCAACGAGTTCGTGGTCCAGGCCGGAAGGCGCACTTTCTACGATCGGTGTCTCGAGGGCGCCGGCGGCAGGATCGTGCCGGCCGGCGACGAGCGTTCCACCACGGAGGAAGACATCGAGAAGGTCATCGGCGAGCGGACGGCCGGGATCTTCTTCTACGCTCCCGGCGCGCCCAACGTGGTTCCGTTCGACCGGGTTCTCGAGATAGCCGGGCGCCATCGTCTGGCGGTGATAGTCGACGCGGCCGAGCAGGTCTACCCACTCGAGAACTTCAGCAAGTACGTTCGCGCCGGCGCCGACTTCGCCACCTACAGCGGGAAGTTCTTCGGCGCCGGTTCGATGGCGGGCATTCTCACCGGAACGGCCGCCCGCATCGCGGCTGCTCGCAGGAACAGCTACCTGGCCTTCGAGGGGCCTGACGCGCAGGCATTCGGAAGGCACATGAAGGTCGGTCGCGCCGAGATATTGGCGGCCTACGCAGCTCTCAAGAACTGGATGGAGATGGACCACGGCCGGCGCTTCCGGCACTACCGGCGGCTCATGGAGAACATGCGGGCTCGCCTCCAGGCGTTCCCGTTCCTGAGCTTCTCCTACGAGGACGGCTCCGTTACCGCCGATCCGAAACCGCCGGACTCCCTTCGGGTCACGTTCGACCGCTCCCGCTCACCCAGGACCCTGGCGGACGTGGTCAGGGAGCTACACGACGGGGAGCCGTGCATCATCCTTCGCCCTCACTACCAGTGGGTTGACCCGGAGCGGGACTATCTCGACGTTCGCGTCTCCACCTTGCAGGCCGGCCAGGAGAAGGTCATCGCCGACAGGTTGGCGGAGATCCTGGGAGGATGATCGGCACGTGATCCGGCGCCAGGGGCCTTCTCCCCTCTACTACGAAGCGAGCCCGAACAACCCTCCCACCCTGCGCGTGGAGCCGGGCGAGGTGTTCGAGGTGTCCACCCAGATGAACCGGGGTCCGGACATCTCCGCCGTGCCTGACGACCTTCGGGAGGAGTGGTCGGAACACCACTCCTACGAGGTCGAGGGCGCCAACCCGTCCTCGGGAGCCATCTGGGTGGACGGAGCCGAGCCGGGAATGGCGGTCGAGGTCGTGATCGAGGACATGGAGCTGGCGCCGGTCGGGTACACCACGTTCGCGGGGAGCAACCGGCTCTTTCCGAGCTCACCCGTTCCGGTCGGAGACCTCGCCGCGGCGCGTGTCGTCCGGATACGTGGCGACCGCGTGATCTGGAGTCGGGGATTGACCATCCCTACCCGACCGATGGTGGGGATGGTGGCCGTTGCCCCCGCCCACGAAGCGCAGTCGACGGTGCGGGTCGGCAACTGGGGCGGGAACATGGACGTGCAGGAGGTCGGGCCGGGCGCCAGGGTGCGCCTGGTCGTCAATGTCCCCGGCGCCCTGCTGCATATCGGCGATGTTCACGCCGTGCAGGGCGACGGCGAGGTCTCGGGTACCGGTATCGAGACGAGTGCCCTCCTGCGGCTGAGGGTCCACCTCATGCAACGGCCGGCCGAGATGATCTGGCCCCGGATCGTCACTTCCGATCGTATCTTCACGGTGGCATCCGACCGGCCGGCGGAGAGCGCCCTCAGGGTGGCGGTGACCGAGCTGATCCGCTGGCTCCATGCCGACTACGGGCTCGAACCCCGAGAAGCCGTCCTGCTACTGAGCCAGGTCCTCGAGGCGCGCGCCACCCAGGTGGTGAACCCGACGGTCACCTACGTCGCAGGTGTCAGACAGGAACTCCTCCGGGGACTCGTTTGATCTGCGGAAGGGGTCCCCTCGTTCGACGGGCTAGCCGTAGTTGGTGCGGCGCCGGACCGGGTTCGGCATGCGAGGCGTGACCATCCAGGCCGGTCGCAGGATCGAGCCGGATGAGCTCTGAGCAGCAACCGGCCATGCGGGAGCGGTACCGGCGCGCGGAAGCGATGCTCTATCGGAATGTCAAGTCCCTGGTGCTCAACCTCGAGACGCAGGTGCGATGGCTACCGGATTCCACCGCTTTCTGGTACCGCTCCGAATCGGCATCGGGCCACCGCTTCATGCTCGTGGACGCGCAGACCGGTCGCCAGCGAGAAGCGTTCGACCACCGGATGGTGGCCCAGGCTCTCTCGGTGGTCGTCGAGAGGGAGGTCGAGCCCGAGCGGCTCCCGTTCGAGACCTTCGAGTTCGTGGCCGGTGGCTCCCGGATAGGTTTCACCGTGGATGACGGCCGGTGGGAGTGCCGGCTGGATGGCTCCTCGTTGCGGGAACGGTCCGTCCCAGGAGGAACCCGGCGGGGAAACGTGTCACCCTCCGGGAAGTACGATGTGACGGTGACCGGGGGAGACCTGGTGCTGCTCGATCACGCCGAAGGCGGGTCGGCAACTCTCACCGATGATGCGGAGGCCGCCTTCGGCTACGGGTCCCCTCCGGAGGGTCGCAACTCGGCGGTCACCGACCGTCTCAAGAACCGGACCGTCACCCCGAGGGTCATGTGGTCTCCCGACGAGCGCTACATCTTGACTCATAGACTCGACGAGCGGCGGGTCGGGACGATGCATCTGTGGCAGCCGTCCCCGCCGGGCGGGTCGCTGCGACCCCGCATCCACTCCTACCGCCAGGCCCTGCCGGGCGATCCCGAGTTGCCGCTTGCACACCTGGTCGTGTTCGAGACCGGGACCGGTCGGCGCGCCGACCTGTCGTGGGCTCCGCTGGAGTCGTCGTTCCTCACCCCCATCGAGCTGGGTCACGCTTGGTGGTCCACCGCTAGCGACGCGGTGTACTTCGTGGATTGGGATCGAGACCGGCGCTCGGTCCGGCTGGTCTCGGCCGATCCGGCGACCGGGGGATGTTCGGTGCTCGTGAAGGAGGAGAGCGAGACTCCGATCGACCTCAACGCTCTCTACTACGGCCGTCCCAATGTCTGGGTCAGCGGGGATCGCCACGAGATCATCTGGTACTCGGCCAGGAGCGGCTGGGGCCACCTGTACCTGCTCGACGGTGGTGGTCATCCCGTCAGGCAGCTGACGAGCGGCGATTGGCTGGTCACCGACCTGTTGAGGGTCGACGAGGAGACCCGGACCGCCTACTTCATGGCCACGGGGCGGGAAGCCTCCAGGGATCCGTACTACCACCACCTCTATGCGGTAGGCCTTGACGGAGGGGCGTCTTGCCTCCTGACGCCGGAGGACGCCGCCCACGGGGAGTGGCCCCCCTGGGTGGACTTCTCGCCGGATGGACGCTATTTCGTGGATCGTTTCTCGCGGATCGACCAACCGCCCAGGACGGTCTTGAGGCAGTCGTCGGGCGAGTTGGTGGCGCGGATCGTCGAAGCCGACGTCTCGGCCCTGCTGGCATCGGGGTGGCGGTACCCCGAACGGTTCACCGCCAAGGCCAGCGACGGCGAGACCGATCTCTACGGGATGATCGTCCTGCCCTACGACTTCGATCCGGCTACGAAGTATCCGGTTGTCGAGAGCATCTATCCGGGCCCACAGGCCACGAGAACCCCCCGCGGCTTCACCGACCTGGTGGGGGAGAGCACCCGCTGCCTGGCTGACCTCGGATTCGTGGTCTTGACGATCGATGGGGCGGGGACACCGGGGAGGTCTAGGGCCTTCCTCGACGCGCCGTACGGTGGGCATGGAGAGGCGGGAGGTCTGGCCGATCACGCGGCGGTCCTGGCGCAACTGGCTGAGACCAGACCGTATCTCGATCCCGATCGGGTCGGCATCTACGGCCACTCGGCCGGCGCGTACGCCGCGGTCCGGGCGATGCTGGAATACCCCGACCTATATCGGGTGGGCGTGGCGTCTTCCGGCAATCACGATCAGGCGCTCACCAACGTCACATGGGGTGAGCGTTGGGTCGGGCCGTCGCCTGGACCCGGCTGGGATGCCCAGGCCAACCGCACGCTGGCGGGGAATCTTCGAGGCAAGCTCCTCCTGGTGACAGGGGACCTGGACGACAACGTCAATCCCGCCGCGACCTTTCAGTTGGTCGATGCTCTGATCGAAGCGAACCGGGATTTCGACCTGCTGGTGCTTCCCAACCGGAACCATGACTATGCCGGAACGTGGGGTACCTGGAACGAGGATCCGTACTTCACCCGCCGGCGCTGGGACTACTTCGTGGAGCACCTACTCGGAGAAAAGCCGCCCCCGGGATACCGGGTTGGCGAACCTGGTTGAGTTTCGCGTTTGCGGGTGGCCGGGGCCGCAATCGACAGACTCCGGTGGCGCCGCGAGGTTAGAGCGCGGCGGCCGGTACTCGGGGAACGTGGCGCGCGCCCGGTTCGGATAGGGTGGACGTATGACTTCCAAGCTGTGGCTGATCGGGATGATGAGTTCCGGGAAGACGAAGGTGGGCCGGAGGCTATCCGAACGTAGCGGGTTCCCTCTGGTGGATACGGACGATCAGATCGTGGAGCGGGCCGGGATGACCATCCCCGAGATGTTCGCCACGCATGGCGAGCCCGCCTTCCGGACCATGGAGTCGGAGGAGGTGGCGCGGATCGCCGGGGGCACGGAGCGGCTGGTGGTGGCCACCGGCGGCGGCGCCATTTTGGACGAGGCGAACCGCTCCGTGATGCGGGATACCGGACTGGTGGTGTGGCTCAAACCCTCCATCGCTTCCCTGATCGCCAAGGGCAAGACCAAGAACCGCCCTCTGCTGCTGGGCCATGACGACCTGGCCGCGCGCTACACCGAGATCTGGGAAGCCCGCAAGCACCTGTACGAGGAAGCCGCCCACATGAGCATCCCCATGGACGGGAAGACCCGCAAAGAGGCCGCCGAGGAAGTCTGGAGACTCTGGCAAGCACGCTGATGGCCGCCTTCAGACCGGGGGCGGGGAGGCCGTGGGGCGGGTGTACTCGGTCGCCAGCAGCGCCTTGCCCGAGCGGCTGAGCAGCGCCGCCGCCACCCCCGCCAGCGTCATCGCGCCGCCCGCCACATGGACCAGGGTCACGCCTTCCCCCAGGAAGACCCAGGCCATGGCGGCTGCCAGGAAAGGCGCCGGCAGGTACATGAGCGGCGGGACGTTCGCCGGCACCCAGCGCAGGCTCCAGGAGAGCAGCATGGCGCCCATCCCTCCGGGCACCACCACCACTCCCACCACGTGGAGCATGTCCGCGCCGGACAGGTCCCAGACGGCGGCGCCGGTGACGAAGCAGAACAAGGACACGAACAGGGTGCTGACCACCAGCATGCCGACCATCAACGGGATGGTGTCCATGGTTGCGCGCGCCCGCTTCATGCTCACGTACTGGAAAGACCAGCAAAGGACCGACATGGTGCCCAGGGCGATTCCCACCGGGTCGCCGTCCGGACCCGTCGATCCTCCGAGGATGACCACCCCGGACCCGAGGATCGCCACGAGGGTCCAGAGACGGAAGCGCAGCCCGGGACGTTCCCCGAACATCGGGATCGCCCACAACGCGATCAGGACCGGGTTGAGCATCGTCAGCAACGAGATGTCCGCCACCGAAGTGAACTTGACCGCGGCCATGAAACAGACCATCGAGACGGCGTTGAAGAAGCCGGTCCAGAAGGGAATCCTCCACTCGCGGCCCCGCGGGAAGGCTAAACGGATGCGCCCGGCCAGCGTGACCCCGGCGAAGATTGCCATGATCCCGATCCAGGACCGCCAGAACGCGAACACGGGACCGCTGGTCGATGAGGCCTGGATGAAAACGGGCGCGGTGCTGAAGGCCACCGCCGAAATGCTGAGCAGCAGCAAGGGCCGGCGCGATCCCAGCTCGCGCAGTTGCCCGATCGCAGTCGAGGGTTTCAACACCTGCCCGGCATCCGATCCCGAGTTGCTCCGGGTCGCCGTTCCACGGCGTCAGACGGACATCGCTCCAATGGAGTCACGAATCGGATCCTCCCGCGGGGAGGTGATGGCGCGCGATCACTCAAGGGCTTCGATCATCGACACGTCATAGGGATGGAGGACCCGGTCGGCGGTCACCAGAGCCAGGGATTCGAGTTGTGCCTGGGCAACCAGCATCCGGTCGAAGGGGTCACGGTGGTGAGGCGGGAGAGCGGCTGCGTGTTCGGTATGCCGCGCCGAGATCGATAGAGCTTCGAACCCCTCGGCCTCGAGCCTTGCCGCCAATCCGTCCGGGAAGGAGACTTTGCCGAGAGCCTTCTTGATGCCGAGTTCCCAGGGGGTAACGGCGGAGAAGAACACCTGATCGGCGCGCTCGATGGAGTTCCGGCATGCCGGCCCCAACGAGGGGTTTCCCTCCAGCCACCAGAGCGCTACGTGACTGTCGACCAGCAGTCTCAAGCCTTCCCGCCTTCGGCCGACTCGGAGAACATCGCAATGACATCCTCATCGGGTCCGACGATGTCGCCGTGGTACTTCACCTTGCCTGCCCACGTGCCCGGGCGGCGTTCGGGGCGTGGCGGTGGCCACGCGATGATCTTGGCGACAGGTTGTCCGTTGCGGGCGACGACGACCTCGCCGCCTTCCTGGACTCTGCGGATCAACTCCGAAAGTCGCGACTTGGCTTCATGAGTGTTCACTATCGTGGTAGCCATGGACATAGCTTAGCCAGACCAGACTAAGAGTGTGGTGGTAGTTGCAGCAACACACAAGACCATTCAGAATGACCGAGGTGACTCGGGCTTTCTCGACCTACGGGCTAAGAAGAGAGCACCGGAAGCGTCATGGGTGACCGAGAGGCGCACGATCACCGAGTAATCACCCGCACGGAAGCAGTAACCGACGGATGACGCGGAGTTAATGATGGCTCTACACAGGTTGATGAGCGCGTACCTACTCATCGTTGCCATCGCGGTGGCGGTGCACTTCATGGTGTTCCCGCTGTACGCCTACGACTCCGATGGAGAGACCATCGGCTCCGCGCTCAACGTATGGCATGTGCTCGACGTGTTCATGGCCGCCGGTTTGGTGCTGATGATGGTGACCACCTGGCGGGAGAAGCGCAGGTACGAAGGCGACAGTTCGGGGGACCTTCGCCCGTGGCTCCGATCCAACGTGATGTTCTACGGAACGGTCCTGGTCGCGCTGGCCTTCGTCCCCAACTGGTTCGAGTATGCATGGGGGTGGAACTCGAAGCCCATCGTGTGGCACGTGATCGACACCGTCCTCCCCGTCATGTTCGCAGTCGAGGCCTACCGGCTGTGGCGAGCCACCTCGGTCTGACCGGTCCCCTTCGCCAGGAGTCCATCGGTGTCGGAGGGTGGCGGGTCACCGTACAGGGCGTTCTTGAAAAGACGGGGATGGGTTGGCCCACCTCGACTCGGCGTATCAATGCCGGCTATCGGGCCAATTGGACATTTTGAGTACCCTGCTGGTCGCAACACGTCGGAGGGAGCGGTATGCGCAGGATGCGGATGAACCAAGCGATCGCCATGGCGCTGGCCGACGAGATGCGCAGCAACCCCGATGTGGTCGTGTTCGGCGAGGATGTCGCGGTGGCCGAAGGCCCCTTCAAGACTTCCGCGGGGCTTCTCAAAGAGTTCGGGCCCTCGCGGGTGCGGGACACGCCGATCTCGGAGATGGGTTTCATGGGCGCCGCCGTGGGCGCCGCGTCGACCGGGCTCCGTCCGGTGGCGGAGATCATGTTCATCGAGTTCATCGGGGTGGCGCTCGACCAGCTGGTCACGGAGGCGGCCAAGTTCCACTACCTGTCGCGGGGGACGGTCTCGGTGCCGCTCACCGTGCGGGGTTCGATAGGGGCCGGCCTCGGTTTCGGGTGCCAGCACTCCCAGACGCTGGAATCCTGGATGTACAGCACGCCGGGGCTCAAGCTGGCGGTTGCATCGGGTGCCCACAACGCCTACGGGCTCCTCCGGGCGGCCATCCGTGACGACAACCCGGTCGTCTTCCTGGAGCCTCGGGTTCTGTACGCCAAACGGGAGCCGGTACAGACAGGTGAAGACGCCATCATTCCGCTCGGTCGGGCGGCCATTGCCAGGGAGGGGTCCGACGTCACCGTGGTGGCTCTCGGAGCTATGGTCTCCGCCGCTCTGCAGGCCGCCGAGGGAGCATCCTGGTCGGCGGAGGTGATCGACCTCCAGACCCTGGTCCCCTACGACAAGGAGACCCTGGCGCGGTCAGTCTCCAAGACCGGGCGCCTGGTCACGGTGGAGGAGAACCCGCTCACCGGCGGTTGGGGCGGCGAGATAACCGCCTTCGTAACGAGCGAACTGTTCGGAGACCTCAAGGCTCCGCCCATCCGGATCACCTGCCCGGATGTCCACGTACCGTACGGGAAGGAGTTGGAGCAGCGCTACCTTCCCGGTCCCGACTACATAACCCGCCAGGTCGGTTCGCTTATGGAGACCGGAACCCGCCCCGCCCACTGGTGGGAGAGTCGGGAGGTGGTGGCATGAGCGGCGCCGGCGTATCACTCGATCGGCGGCTCCGGCTCCAGTCGGACCGGGTCGGACGCTACGAGGCCATGTGCGAGATACGGGCCTTCGAGGATCGGGTCCAGGCCATGTTCTTCGAGGGCGCCGTCCACGGCACCACCCATACCTGCCAGGGTCAGGAGGCAGTAGCCGTGGGGATCGCGGCGGCCGCCCGGCCCACCGACACGGTGACCTGTACCTATCGAGGCCACGGTCACGCCCTGGCGTTGGGCGTGCCCCCGGTCACGGTGCTAGGGGAGATCATGGGACGGAGAGCCGGCTCGGTCGGCGGCGTGGGCGGATCCATGCACCTGTGCGACACGTCCGTCGGCCTGCTCCCGACATTCGCCATCGTCGGCGCCGGCATCCCGGTGGCGGCCGGCGCCGCCCTGACGGCCCAGGTGAAGGGCACGGACGATGCGGCGATCGCGATCTTCGGGGATGGGGCCTCCAACATCGGCGCCTTCCACGAGGGGCTGAACCTGGCCGCCATCTGGAAGCTGCCGGCGGTGTTCGTGTGCGAGAACAACCAGTACGGGGAGTACAGCGCCATCCACCTGACCACCCCGATAGAGGACATCGCCGACCGGGCGGCTTCCTACGGCATCCCGGGCCACGTGGTCGACGGCCAGGATGTGGACGTGGTGGCCGCGGCCGTGGGCGAGGCTCTGGCAAGGGCGCGGGCGGGCGAAGGGCCGACGCTGCTCGAGATGAAGACCTACCGCTACGCGGGCCACTCCCGGGCCGACACCGCCCCCTACCGGCCGGAGGGTGAGTTCGACCGCTGGTACGAGCGCGATCCGATCAATACCTACCGGAGCCGCCTGATAGAAGAAGGGATACTCACGACCGAGGAGGCCGGGGAGATCGAGGCTCGGGCCGCCCTACGTGTCGTGGAGGCCGAGGCCACCGCCTCAGCCGGTGACCCGGCGACGGTGGGCGACATGTTCCGGCACATCTACGCCCCGTAGCGGAACCGACGCGTGGGAGGCGAGGACCGCGCGCCGAGGCCGCTGAGCCGGCCACTGGTAGATTGTCCGATACCGGGTACAGGGAGATCGATATCCGTAGCAACGTGAAGATGCCGAAACTCGGCGAGACCGTCGACGAGGTGCTGGTTCTTGAATGGACGGTCGCGGTGGGGGACGTCGTGTCCCAGGGCGACACCCTGATGACGGTCGAGACTGACAAGGTGGAGGCCGAGCTTCCATCCCCGGTATCCGGAACGATCGTGGAGTTGCTGGTCGATATCGACGACGAGGTGACCGTCGGTACCCCCGTCTGCACCATAGAGACCTGAGCCGGTGGTCGTCGGCCGTCGATCCCCGGGGCCGACCACACGTTGAGCCCTCCTACTCGAGTCTTGACCTCGAGTCTTGACTCCTAGGTCATCACCCAGCCGCCGTTGATGTCGATGGTGGCGCCGGTGATGAACGCGGCTCCGTCACCAGCCAGGAACGAGACCAGATCGGCGATCTCCTCGGGCTGGCAGGATCGCCCCACGGGTATCTGGCTTATGTAAAGGGCCCTGTCGGCATCGGTGACATGGCTGGTCATGAAGCCCTCGACGAACCCGGGCGCCACCGCGTTGGAGGTGACGCCGTAGGCCCCGTAGTTGCGGGCGAAGTTCTTGGTCAGCGAGATCATCGCCGCCTTGGTCGCGCCGTACACCGCAGAATCCGATACGCCGCCCGTGCGGGCGCCCACGCTGGAGATGTTGATTATCCGCCCCCAGCCGCGCTCCTTCATGCCCTCAACCACACCCCGGCAGAGGAGGAAGTTGGCGCGCAGGTTCACCGCGATCGTGTAGTCGAAGTCGGCCACGGTGAACTCGGGTATCGGCTTGTGGAAGAAGATGGCGGCGTTGTTGACCAGCACGTCGACCTCGCCGGCCTCGGCGACGAGGCGCTCGCATTCGGCGGGATCGGAGAGGTCGATCTCGATGTAGCGATCCGAGTCATCGTGCTCGTGCTCGATGATGTCGGCGCCGATCACGCGCAGGCCATCCCGGCGAAGGACGCGACAGATCGCCGCGCCCATTCCGCGGGCCGATCCCGTAACCAGCGCCGTTCGCCTCATCGCTTCTGCTCCACCCCCTTAGTCCTCAGTCGTTGTCACCGGCCACTGACCACTGACCCCTAGATCCGGTAGGCCCTCTCGGCGTTTCCGGAGAAGAGCGCCGTCTGCTCGGACTCGCTGTAACCGGAGATCAGCTCGCGGTAGGCGTCGACGAGCACGGGGTAGGTCGAGTAGTCCTTGTCGACCGGCCAGTTGGTGCCGAAGAAGCTCCGCTCCACCCCGAACACCTCCAGGCAGCACTCCACCCACGGCTTGATGGTGTCGAGCGTCCACTTCCGCCCGGCCATGTGGTCGCCCATGCCCAGGCCGGAGATCTTCATGTAGACGTTGTCCATGCCCCTGAACTCGGCGATGCCCTTCTGCCAGTTGTAGAAGTACTCGGCGGTCCGCTCCTGCGGGAAGCCGGCGTGGTCGACCACCAGGATGATGTTGGGGAACTTGGCGGCCATGGCCGCTGCCTTGTGCATGCTCTCCCAGAAGACATCGAGGTCGTAGACGAGGTTGTACTTCTCCAGCAGGGCGTATCCGCGGTGGAAGTCGGGGTCGACCAGGTAGTCGCCCTGCGCGAAGTCGCGGAGGCCGCGGAAGTTGGCGTACTCGACGTGACGCTCGATGGTCCCCTCGACGTCGGGGCTCTGCATGCGGGCGTCCCCCACGATGGCGAGCGGGTAGCCGGTGCGGTCGATCATCCCCTGGAGCCACTTGGTCTCCTCCACCGGGTCCTCGCTGCCGATGGCCGCCTGCACGTGAACCGCCTTGGAGACGCCCGAACCCTCGACCTCGGCCATGAACTCGTCGATCGCGTACTGCTTCATCGACTTGAGCAGAAGCGTGTCGCCCAGCTGCGGATGGATGAAGTCGTCCTCCAGCCAGACCCAGGTCAGCGTGGGATGGGGCCGCTCCCAGAAGTGCACGTGCGTGTCCACGAAGCTGACATCACTCATCTTGGGCCTCCCCGGGTAGTGGTCTGGGTCGGAAGAATAGCCCGTGCAAGGTACCCGGAATCGGGACCCGCGCGGCTCCGGCTTGTGGTCTGTCTGCGGAACGACTTGGCGTGCTCTGGCGGTCATCGGCGCCCCTCGCTGCGTTCCGCTTCCTCAACGTGCCGCTGCGGGCACGCCTTCGTCAGCGGGCCTTGCGAGGCACACCGCTGCCGACGCCACACCACACCGCCGCTCCACAGACAGACCACCGATTTCTTTCGATTAACCTGCGGGTACTCATGTCCGGGGCGATGCCGGTCGTGCTTGCTGGTTCCCCGGCGAAGACGGGGAGCTTTTCAGCGATCAGAGGGAGGATTGATGCGAAAACTCAAGTTGCTGGTGGTCATAGCGGCCCTGTCGCTGGTAGCCGCCGCGTGCGGTGGCGATGACGAAGAACCGGCGGAGACCACTGCCGCTCCTGCCGCTACCGAGGCCACCACGGCGGCCGCTACCGAGACCACCGCGGCCGCTGCTCCGACGGCTATGGCTGATATGCCTGCTGTGTGTCAGGGTTATGACGGGA
>JAPPGV010000114.1:12903-13579 GCA_028821235.1 bacterium | reverse complement strand
GGCCGGATGCGGCTTCTACGTCGAGGCCACCCATCCGGCCGGCCTGCACCGCTGGTCGGTGGAGGACATCGCCGGGGAGATGGTCCGGGACCTCACCGAGGGCATGGACGGCACCGGGATCAGGGCCGGGGTGATCGGTGAGCTGGGTGTCACCGGGTACCCGATGGAGCCGACCGAGCGCAAGGTGCTCCAGGCCGCCGCCCTGGCCCAGCAGGAGGTGGGCTGCGCCATCATCGCCCACTCGGCCGCAGGGGCCGACTCGCCCCTGGAGGTGATCGAGGTCCTGTCGGACGCCCGCGCCGACATTAGCAGGGTGGTCCAGAGCCACCTCGACGACCGGTTCCGCTCCGACCTCGACCGCTACCGCCGAGCCGCGGAATCGGGCGCCGGGTTGGGCCTCGACACCTTCGGCCGGGAGCTCTACTACGCGATGCGCGAGACCTGGCTCCCGTCGGACGAGGACCGCATGGACGCCCTGGTGATGCTGATCGAATCAGGAATGACCGACCGTATCTTCCCCGGCCAGGACATCTGCTTCAAGCACGAGTTGGGCCCCCAACGCGGGCCCCGCGAAGCCCCCATACACCCCGAAAAAATACCCCCCCCCCCACCCCCGGGGGGGTGGGGTTAGGGTGTGGGCACCCGCCGACCGGAGAAACCCCCCCCCCGGCTGGGG